>NZ_JAWJTG010000006.1:0-120927 GCF_032911605.1 Stenotrophomonas mexicanensis | reverse complement strand
GCGACCTCTACGTCCCGAACGTAGCGCTCTACCAGACTGAGCTACACCCCGAAGGGAGCCGCCTATTCTAGCGATTCACCCCGATGGCGGCAAGGGGTGAATGCTGTTTTCTTCACACTGCCGAAGCAGTGCCACTTCAGGGAACAAAAAAGCCTGGACAACTTCACCAGGCTTCAATGCGACCACTTGAGTGGTCGGGGAGACAGGATTCGAACCTGCGACCTCTACGTCCCGAACGTAGCGCTCTACCAGACTGAGCTACACCCCGAAGGAGCCGCCTAAGATACCGTGTGAAGGCCCTGTCGGCAACCATTTTTTACAGTTTCAATGCACGTCGTTGTCGGTGCGGGCGCTTTCGCGCGCTTCGAACCACATCCCGTTGAGGATGGCCACGACCGAGGCCAGTCCGGCACCGAGAATCCAGGCGAAATACCACATGGTCAATCTCCTATGTTCAAGGGATGTGCCGACCGTGGGCCGGCACACCGGCAATCAGTAAGCGTTGGGGTTGTCGCCCATTTCCTCGACCGTCGTCTTGCCCTTCAGTACGCGGTACACCCAGGTGGTGTAAGCGATGATGATCGGCAGGAAGATGGCCGTGGCCAGCAGCATGACCCACAGCGTCAGATGGCTGGACGAGCTGTCCCAGACAGTCAGGCTGGAGGTGGGCTGGCTGGAGGACGGCAGCAGGAACGGGAAGATCGCAAAGCCGACGGTCAGGATGATGCCGGCGATGGAGGCGCCCGAGGCGATGAAGGCCAGGCCACCACGACGTGCGCGCAGCAGTACCGCGCTGGCCAGTGCGCCCAGCAGGCCCAGCACCGGGAACACCAGCGTCGCCGGCATGGAGCTGTAGTTGCGCAGCCAGCCACCGGCGGCCGTGCCCAGTTCGGCGGTCTTCAGCAGCGGATTGGTCGGGCCATCGGTGACCACCTGCGAGGTGATCTGGTAACCCGGCAGGCCGAAGGCCACCCAGGCACCGGCGACAGCGAACAGCACGAAGCTGATGATGGCGGCGACGCTGCCGTAACGTGCGGCACGTTCGGCCACCGGGCCGTCGGTCTTGATCACCAGCATGGCCGCACCATGCGAAACCAGCATGGCCACGCTGATCAGGCCGGCGATGAGCGCGAACGGGGTGAGCAGGCCGAAGAACGAACCGGTGTAGGTCACGCGCAGGGTGTCATCGAAGTGGAACGGCACACCCAGCAGCACGTTGCCCACGGCGACGCCGGCAATCAGGCCCGGCAGCAGGCCGCCGATGAACAGCACGCGGTCCCAGTTGTCGCGCCAGCGCTTGGACGGCAGCTTGCTGCGGTACTTGAAGCCGACCGGGCGCAGGATCAGCCCGAACAGCATCGCAAACACCGCCAGGTAGAAGCCGGAGAAGCTGACCGCATACAGCGGCGGCCATGCGGCGAAGATCGCGCCACCACCCAGCACCAGCCAGACCTGGTTGCCTTCCCACACCGGGCCGACGGTGTTGATCACCAGCCGGCGTTCTTCATCGGTCTTGGCCACGAACGGCAGCAGCGTGCCGACACCAAGATCGAAACCATCCATCACGGCCCAGCCGATCAGCAGGATGCCGAGCAGCAGCCACCAGATCACGCGGAGCGTGGTGTAATCAAGTGCAATGAATTCCATCTGGATTCTCCTGCCTCAGGCCTGGCCGGGGGCGACTGCATTGGGGGAAGCGGGGCGGATATCGGCCTGCAGCGAGGGCAGGATGTCGTCCGGACCCTTGCGGACCGCCTTCAGCATCAGCTTGATCTCGATGATCAGCAGCACCGTGTACAAGCTGGTGAACACCGCCAGCGTGGTCAGGATTTCATGCAGTGCCAGGCCCGATGCCGCGTAGAAGGTGGGCAGCACACCATCCACCGCCCACGGCTGGCGGCCGTACTCGGCGACGAACCAACCGCACTCGATCGCGATCCACGGTGCCGGCAGCGACCACACGGCCAGCTTCAGGAACCAGCGCTTGTCCTGGAAGTTGTTGCGGCACGAGAAGTAGAACGCCAGTGCGAAGAAGGCGATCAGGTAGAAGCCCAGGCCCGCCATGATGCGGAAGGTCCAGAACAGCGGGGCCACGCGCGGGACGGTATCCATCGCGGCCTTGGAGATTTCCTCCGGCGTCGCGTTGAGGATGTCTTCGCGGTAGCGCTTCAGCAGCAGGCCGTGGCCGAGATCCTGCCAGTGGCGATCGAACATCTCGCGTGCTTCGAGGTCGTTCCGGTTCTTCTTCACGCGTTCCAGTGCGCCATAGGCGATCTGGCCGCCGCGGATGCGGTGCTCGGCACGCTCCACCAGTTCCAGGATGCCCGGGATCGGCTGGTCCAGCGAACGGGTGGCGATCAGGCCCATCAGGTACGGGATCTTCACCGCGTAGTCGTTCTGGTGGGTGTCCTGGTTGGGAATGCCGAAGGCGGTGAAGTCGGCCGGTGCACGCTCGGTTTCCCACATTGCTTCGATCGCGGCCAGCTTCATCTTCTGGTGTTCGCTGGCGGCGTAACCACTCTCGTCACCCAGCACCACCACCGACAGCGAGGACAGCAGGCCGAAGGCTGCGGCCACCGCGAACGAACGGCGGGCCATGTCCCGATGCTTGTTGCGCAGCAGGTACAGGGCGCTGATCGACATCACGAAGATCGCACCGGTCACGTAGCCGGCACTGACGGTGTGCACGAACTTGGCCTGGGCCACCGGGTTCAGCAGAACCGCAGCGAAGTCGACCACTTCCATGCGCATCGTTTCCGGGTTGAACACCGCACCGGTCGGGTTCTGCATCCAGCCGTTGGCGATCAGGATCCACACCGCCGACAGGTTGGTGCCCAGCGCCATCAGCCAGGTCACAGTGAGGTGCTTGACCGGGCTCAGGCGCTTCCAGCCGAAGAAGAACAGGCCGATGAAGGTCGCTTCCAGGAAGAACGCCATCAGGCCTTCGATGGCCAGCGGCGCACCGAAGATGTCGCCCACGTAGTGGCTGTAGTACGACCAGTTCATGCCGAACTGGAACTCCATCACCAGGCCGGTGGCCACGCCGATGGCGAAGTTGATGCCGAACAGGGTGCCCCAGAACAGGGTCATCTGCCGCCAGACCTGCTTGCGGGTCATCACGTACACGCTCTCCATGATGGCCACCATGAAGGACAGGCCAAGCGTGAGCGGGACGAATAGGAAGTGGTACATCGCGGTCAGAGCGAATTGCAGCCGCGACAGTTCTACGACTGTCTGATCAATCATGGCCTGGCTACCTCGTTGGATAGTGCCGTTGCAGGTGGCGGGAAGGGTGGTCTACGGGGTGAATGATGTGACCGACTACTTCAAACAGCCTTGATCCAGATCAATGTATGAATGGGTATTCAGGAGGATCGTATGCCAACCCGGTGAAGACTGCGACCGCCGGCCGCAGGGGGAGGCTGTTGCCTGCGCCTACAATGCCGTGTCTCCCCTGTTACCCGTGAAGACCCCTTGAGCGCTGCCGAAACGACCCCTGACGGCCTTTCCCCGGAAGCCGAAACGACCCGCCAGCGGCGTGCCCGCACCGCCTGGCTGGCCGATCTTGCGCGCTCCGCTCGAGGTCGCCAGCGGCTGGCGGCGCTGTGCATCAGCCTGTCCGGCGCGCTGCTGATCGGCCAGGCCGCTGCCATCGCCTGGCTGGTGCAGCAGGTGCTGGTGGAACGCGCACCGCTGGCGTCGGGCCTGCCGGTGCTCGCTGGGCTGGCGGTGATCCTGGTGCTGCGCACGCTGCTGGGCAGCGCCACCCAGGCGGCTGCCGGTGATGTGGCCGATGCCGCGCGGTTGGCGCTGCGCGAGCGTGTGTTCGCGCGCTTGCTTGGGCATGGGCCGCTGTGGCTGCGCCAGCGCCGCACCGGCGAGCTGGGCGAACTGATGCTGCATCACGGTGATGCGATCGAGAGCTATTACAGCGGCTTCCTGCCGGTGCGCACCGAAGTGGTGGTGGTGCCGCTGCTGATCCTGGCCGCTGTGGCCTGGGTGGATTGGATGGTGGCGCTGATCCTGCTGTTCACCGCACCGCTGGTGCCGTTCTTCATGATGCTGGTGGGCTGGGGCGCTGAAGCCGCCGGCCGTGCGCAGCTGGGCGAGCTTGCGCGGATGAGCGGCCACTTCGCCGACCGCATCAAGGGTCTGGGCCTGCTGCGCCTGTATGGCCGCGGCGAGGCCGAACTGGACGGCATCGCGGCCGCCGCTGAAGGCGTGCGCGTGCGCACGATGAAGGTGCTGCGGATCGCCTTCCTGTCGTCCACGGTGCTGGAATTCTTCGCCTCGGTGAGCGTGGCGATGGTCGCGCTGTACCTCGGCCTGAGCTATCTGGGCCTGATGTCGCTGCATGCAGCGGTGCCGACGCTGGGCGCCGGCCTGTTCTGCCTGCTGCTGGCGCCGGAGTTCTACGCGCCGCTGCGGCGGCTGGCCGCGCACTACCACGACCGCGCCAACGCGCTGGCCGCTGCCGCCGAAGTAGAGCGCCTGCTGCAGTCGCTGCCCGGGGAGCAGGGCTTGATCGAAAGCGAGGTTGCACCGTTGGCGGTGGAACCGGCCGAGGCTGCCTTGCCGCCGCTGCAGGCGCAGGGTCTGGTGCTGCGCCCGCTGGGCGCGCCGCACGACGTGCTGCAGGATCTGGATGTGCTGCTGGAACCGGGCCAGCGCCTGGCTCTGGTCGGCCCCAGCGGGTCCGGCAAGAGCACGTTGCTGGAAGCGCTGGCGGGGTGGTTGCCGCCGCGTGCCGGCAAGCTGCAGCTGCGGCCCGGCGTGCAGGTGGCGTACGCCAGCCAGCGGCCGTACCTGTTCCACGGCAGCATCGCCGACAACCTGCGGCTGGCTGATCCCGGTGCCAGCGATGCGCGGTTGCGCGCAGTGGCCGAGGCCTCGCAGGTACTGCAGTTCGCGCAACGCCTGCCGCAGGGGCTGGATACCGTGATCGGCGAGCGTGGTTTCGGCCTGTCCGGTGGTGAAGCACGCCGCATCGGCCTGGCCCGCCTGCTGCTGCGCGACC
Source organism: Stenotrophomonas mexicanensis (assembly GCF_032911605.1). Classification (NCBI taxonomy): domain Bacteria; kingdom Pseudomonadati; phylum Pseudomonadota; class Gammaproteobacteria; order Lysobacterales; family Lysobacteraceae; genus Stenotrophomonas; species Stenotrophomonas mexicanensis. Next base: position 115,910 of record NZ_JAWJTG010000006.1, on the reverse strand, counting down.
CGCAGGTGCTGCTGCTTGATGAACCCACTGCGTTCCTCGATGCCGATACCGAAGCCGCGCTGCTGCGCAGCCTGGCCGCCTATGCACGTGGACGCAGCGTGGTGGTCGCCACCCACAGCCCTGCGGTGATCGCGTGGGCTGACCGTTGCCTGCTGTTGCCGGAAGGCCGCCTGGTCGAGCCGGCACAGGCGGTGCGCGCATGAGCCCTTCGCCTGATTCGCTGCGCGCGGTGTTCCTGCGCCATCGCCCGCGCCTGCTGCTGACCGTGCTGCTGCTGTGGATCACGATGCTGGCCGGCACCGCCCTGCTGGGCCTGTCCGGTGGCTTCCTGACCGCCGCTGCGCTGGCCGGTGCGGCCGGGCTGGCGCAGGGCTTCAACTTCTTTTCGCCGTCGGCCGGCATCCGCGGCCTGACCATGGCGCGCATCGTGTCGCGCTACTTCGAGAAGCTGGCCGGCCACGATGCCACGCTGCGCATCGCCCGCGATCTGCGCGTGTGGTTCTTCCGCCGCGCGCTGCCACTGGCACCGGCGCGGCTGGGGGCCACGCGTACCGGCGAACTGCTGGCACGCCTGCTGGGTGACATCAATGAGGTGGATGGCCTGCTGGTGCGTGCGATCGGGCCGCTGGTGGCGCTGGGTGCGCTGTCACTGGTGGCGATCGCCTCGGCCGCTGTGATCCTGCCGTCTGCGGCGGTACTGCTGGCGGTGCTGGCGTTGCTGATCGCCTTCGGTGTGCCGTGGCTGGGCGTGCGTGGTCGCGACGATGAGGAGGCCGACCGTGCCGCGCATCGTGCTGCCCTGCGTACCGCAGCCTTCGAAGGACTGGAGGGCGCGGGTGATCTGGCCGCGTTGCATGCCGATGCAGCGTGGCAGTTGAAGGTGCGCGTGGCCGCCAAGCAGCTGGCTTCGCGGGATCGTCGTCGGCGCTGGCGCCTGATCGCGGCCTCGACCCTGCATGGCCTGGTCGCCGGACTGGGCCTGGTGGCGATGGTGGCGTTGGCCCTGCATGCGGCCGAACAGCAGCGCATCGCGCCGGAAATGGCGGCGGGTCTGGTGTTCCTCACCGTGGCACTGATCGAACTGTGGGCCGGCATGGGCCTGGCCTGGCAGTCGCTGCAGTCCGGGCGCATCGCCGCCGATCGCCTGCAGGCCATCGTCGAGCAACCGCCGACGGTGGAGGACCCGCAGGCGCCGCAGGCGGTGCCGCAGGCCGCGCGCGTGCATTGGGATGACGTGCACTTCCAGTGGCCCGGTGCGGCGCGGCCGGTGTTGTCCGGCCTGCAGCTGACCCTGGCGCCGGGCGAGCGGATCGCGATTCGCGGCGACAGCGGCAGTGGCAAGACCACCCTGTCGAGCCTGCTGCTGCGGCTATGGGATCCGCAACAGGGACGGTTGACCTACGGGGGCCGCGACCTGCGTGATTTCGCCCAGGCCGACTGGCACCGGCAACTGGCGTGGCTGCCGCAGAACGCGCCGGTGTTTGCCGGCAGCGTGGCCGAGAACCTGCGATTGGGTGATCCCGATGCCAGTGACGCAGCGCTGTGGGCGGTACTGCGTCGCGTGCGCCTGGGCGAGTGGGCCGAGCGCAACGGTGGCCTGCAGACCTGGGTGGGCGAGAACGGCGCGACGATGTCGGCCGGCCAGGCACGACGCCTGGCGCTGGCGCGCGCGCTGCTGCGCAATGCGCCGATCCTGCTGCTGGACGAACCGACCGAAGGCCTGGATGTGGATACCGCACGTGCGTTGCTGCAGGACCTCTCCGGGTTGCTGGACGGGCGCAGCCTGCTGATGATCACCCACGACGACCTGCCCGACGGCGTGGTGGATGCGCAGTACCGGTTGCGTGATGGGGTTCTGGTGCGCGAAGCGTGAATGGTAGTGCCGGCCGCTGGCCGGCAACCTCATGGCGCTTGATATGGATACGCAATTGCCGGCCAGCGGCCGGCACTACCCATTTGAACGGTTACCACGAGAACTCGCGCAGCATCACCGCGATCGAGGCCACGTTGGCCAGCACGCACAGCCAGAACACCCACTGGAATTCGGCTTTGCGATGCTTGTGGCGGAACAGCGCCTGGCCCAGCAGCGCGCCCGGCCAACCGCCAGCAAAAGCCAGCAACTGCAGTGTGCGCTCGGGAACACGCCACTGCTTTCGCTGCGCCGCGCGCTTGTCGTGGCCGTACAGGCCGAACGACACTGCGCTGGCGAGCAGGCACCAACCGCCCAGCCATAGCGGCAGCACGCCGCTGACCGTCAGTGCGATCAACGCACCGAATGCGGCCAGCGCGAGGTTACGCCGCCATGCCACTTACAGCGCGTCGAGGAAGCCGCGCACGGCCGGGCCGAAACGCTCGAAATCGACGAGGAAGGCGTCATGGCCCTGCGGCGACTCCAGGCCGATGAAGCGCGCATCGGCACCGCCGGCGCGCAGGCCGTCGGCGACCTGTTGCTGCTGCTGCACCGGGAACAGGATGTCGGTGTTGGCGCCGATCGCCAGCGCCTTCTCCACCCGGATCTTCGCCAGCCCGGCCAGCACGTCGCCGTCGGCATACTCAGCCAGGTCGAACCAGTCCATCGAACGGCTCAGGTACAGATAGCAGTTCGGATCGAAGAAGCGCACGAAGCGCCGTGCATGGCCTTCCAGATAGCTTTCCACCTGGAATTCGAGGCCGAACGGATCGTCGTCGGCCTGGTCCGAATCCAGCCGCACGCGGCCGAAGCGGCCATCCCATTCCAGTGCCGAACGGTAGGTGATCACGCCCAGCTTGCGCGCCATGCGCATGCCGGACTCGGGATACTCGGCATCGTCGTAGTGGCCGCCATTCCAGCGTGGATCAAGGCGGATCGCCTCGCGCTGCAGCGAACGGATCGCGATCGAGAACGGCAGCGCCTGCGCACTGCCGGAAATGTTGACGTGGCTGCGCGCAATGCCCGGGTGCAGCATCAGTACCGCGAGTGCGGTCATGCCGCCCATTGAATTGCCGACCACGCAGGCCAGCTGTTCGATGCCCAGTGCACGCACGACTTCGATCGCGGCGCGTGCGCCGTCTTCGATCGACAGCTCGGGGAAGTCGAGGCGATACGGTTGGCCCGTGGCCGGGTTGAGCGATGCCGGGCCGGTCGAACCCTTGCAGCTGCCCAGCGAGTTCACGCACACCACGTACCAGCGGTCGGTATCGATCGGCTTGCCGGGGCCGACCATGCCTTCCCACCAGCCCACTGCGGGGTTGGCGTCATTGGCCGCGGCGTGTGCATCCGGCGACAGGCCGGTCACGATCAGGATCGCGTTGCTGGCGTCGGCGGCCAGCGTTCCCCAGGTTTCGTAGGCCACGCGTGCGCCGTGCAGGGCGCCACCGCGCTTGAACGGGAACGGCGAGGGCAGGGCGTGGAAGCGGGTGCCGGGCGGGATGAATTCGGTCATGCAGTCATTCTAGCGGGGCCGCATGTGGAGCTGGCGACACGCTGGTTTCCATCGGCGATGCACCCGGTAGTGCCGGCCTCTGGCCGGCAACCTCATGAATCTGGATGCGCCCGCGTGGTTGCCGGCCAGCGGCCGGCACTACGGGAACCGCAGCTCCACCACGCCTTCATGCGGCAGGCTCACCTTCACCGGCACGCTCTGCAGATCGTCCTCGCTGCGGTTGGCACTGCCGCTGCGCGAGATGCGTGCCAGCACTTCCACTTCGCGATGCGCGGACAACGGTGCGGTCGGCATCGGGCTGTCTGCGTCGCCCAGCCCGACCGTGGCCGGGAAACCGGCCAGAGGCAGCTTGCGTGCGGCCACCGGCATCGGCGGTCCACCCACGGCGCGGGCCAGCACGAATACCTGGGTGCTGGCGGGCCACTCGGCGTTGTTCAGCGCAGGCAGTTGCACGCGCACCTGCAGCAGCGCCGGTGGCGCCGCAGCGGCAGCATCGGGCGCCTGGCCGGCAGCTTCGCGGGCGATGGCGATCTGCGCCTGCAGCGCCTGCGCGGCGCCGGGCTCAAGCCGTGGCAGCAGGCCGCTCCAGATGTCGGCAGCCTCGGCATTCTTTCCGCGCTGGCGCAGGGCGATGCCCAGCAGCCAGCTGGCGCGCTCTGCATCGGGCGCCAGCGCACGAGCCTGCTGCAACCAGGCCATCGCGGTGTCATCGAACTGCTTGCCGGCATCGGCCTGCGCACGTGCCTGCGCCGCTTCCACCAGCACGCCGGGGTCTTCCGGGGCGAGAGCGGCAGCACGTGCGAAGGCATCCGCTGCGGCTGCGGCGTTGCCCAGTTCGGCCTGCGACCGGCCCAGCAGCGTCCAGCCATCGGCTCGCTGCGGGTCTCGCTTCAGTGCATCCTGCAGGGCCTGCACGCCATCGCGCAGGGTGGCTACCGACGGGGTTGGTTGTACCTGTGCTGCACGCGGATCACCAACCAGCAGATACAGGCAGGCACCGGCCACGCCCAGCGCGAGCACGCCCACCACGAAACCGCGGCGACCGTGGTGGCGCAGCGGCCACAGCACCAGCGCCGCCATCAGTGCGGCCACCAGTCCAGCCAGCATCGGCAGCCAATGGCTCACCATCCGTCTCCTTCATCGGTCTTGCTGGCGGGGGCGGCAGCAACCGTGCGGCCACGGCGGCGGACGATGCCCAGTACCACCAGCGCGCCGGCGCCCAGCACCAGCAGCGGACCGCCCCACAGCAGCCAGGTGCCCGGCTGCAGAGGCGGTTGATAGAGCACGAACTCACCGTAGCGCGCGACCAGGAACTGCTTGATCTGGGCGTCGTCGTGGCCTTGCTGCATCAGCTGCAGCACCTCTCGGCGCAGGTCCTGGGCGATCTGCGCGTTCGAGTCGGCCAACGACTGGTTCTGGCACTGCACGCAGCGCAGCTGCGCGGCAAGGTCATGGAAGCGGCGTTCTTCGGCGCCATCGCGGAACTGCAGTGGCTGCGGATCATGCAACGGCTGCTGTGCCAGCACGGCCAGGGGCAGCATCAGAAGCAGCAATGCCAGCAGCCAGCGCATGGGCTCAGGGCGCCGTGTGCAGCGTGCTGCCGGCATTGCCCTGGGCCTTCTCGATCTTCTCCAGTGCCGGGATCAGCTTCTCGTCGACCACGCGCTGGGTCATCGCACCGCTGTACTTCCAGCGCACGACACCGCTGCCATCGACCAGGAAGGTTTCAGGTGCCGCGGTCACGCCCCAGTCGATCGCGGTGCGGCCTTCCACGTCGCTGAGCACGACCATGAACGGGTTGCCCAGCTGTTCCAGCCAATGCAGGGCATCGGTCGGTTCATCCTTCCAGTTGTAGCCGATCACGCGCACGCGCTTGCTCTCGGCGAAACGGGTCAGCACCGGGTGTTCCTCGCGGCAGGCCGCGCACCAGCTGCCCCACACGTTCAACAGGTAAGGCGCGCCGCGCAGTTCGTCGCTGTGCACGATCATTTCCGGGTCGTGCAGCACCGGCAGCGCGAACGCCGGCGCCGGCTTGTCGATCAGCGCCGATGGCAGCACGTCGCGCTGCGGATCACCCGATTTCATCACCCCGTAGATCATCAGCCCGAGCAGGCCGAAGAAGAACAGCACGCCGATCACGATGGCTACCGGCGGCAGCGGGCGGGAGGGGCGCGGGGTGGGGGACTCGGACATGGGAACTCCTACGGACGACGGAAACGGCGGTCGGCGGCGGTGATGAATCCGCCCAGGGCCATCAACAGCGCGCCCAGCCAGATCCAGCGCACGAACGGCTTGATGTGCACCCGGACCGCCCATGCATTGTTGCCCAGCGGCTCGCCCAATGCCACGTAGACATCACCATCGAGGCGTGCATCGATGCCGGCCTCGGTCATCACCTGGCCGCCGCTGGCGTACTGGCGCTTTTCCGGATGCAGCAGGGCCAGCTCGCGGCCGTTGCGGAACACGCGCAGGTGGCCGCGGTCGGCGATGAAGTTCGGTCCTTCACGATGGTCCACGCCCTCGAAGCGCACCTCGTGGCGGCCGACCACCACCTGTTGGCCCGGTGCCAGCGCCACTTCACGCTGTACGTTCAGTGCTTCCACCAGCAGCGCACCGGCCAGGAACACGGCGATGCCGGCGTGGGCGACGATCATCCCGAGCATCTCGGCGGTGAAGCGGCCGTTGCCGCGCAGTCGTTGCCAGACGAAGCGTGCGGTACCGAAGCCGACCCAGACCGCGGCAGCGACACCGAGACCGGCCTTCCAGCCGTTCTGCGGCGCCTGCCACCAGGCCAGCGCACCCAGCAGCACCGCCAGCCCCAGCCAGGGTGCCAGCAGCGCGAACGCGCGCGAGGGCTGGTCGCGTTGCCACTTCACCAGCGGGCCGAACGGCAGCAGCAGGATCATCGGCGTCATCAGCAGCAGGAACAGGCTGCCGAAGTAGGGCGGGCCGACCGAGATCTTGCCCAGCGACAGCGCATCGGCCAGCAGCGGGTACAGCGTGCCGAGCAGCACCATCGCGCAGGCGGTGGCCAGCAGCAGGTTGTTGGCCAGCAGCAGGGTCTCGCGCGAGGTGGCGGTGAAGCCACGGCGCGGATCGTCGGCGTCCACGCTGAGCTGGCTGGCACGCAGCGCGTACAACAGCAGGCTGCCGCCGACCAGCACCGACAGGAACACCAGGATGAACAGGCCGCGCGACGGATCTGCAGCGAACGAATGCACGCTGGTCAGCACACCGGAGCGCACCAGGAAGGTGCCGAGCAGCGACAGCGCGAAGGCCGCGATCGCCAGCAGCAGGGTCCAGCTGCCGAAAGTGCCGCGCTTCTCAGTGACCGCCTGCGAATGGATCAGTGCCGCACCGACCAGCCACGGCATGAAGCTGGCATTTTCCACCGGGTCCCAGAACCACCAGCCGCCCCAGCCCAGCTCGTAATACGCCCACCAGCTGCCCAGCGCGATACCCAGGGTCAGGAAGCCCCAGGCGACGTTGGTCCACGGCCGCGTCCAGCGCAGCCAGCGCGCGTCGACGCGGCCTTCCAGCAGTGCCGCCACCGCGAACGCGAACGGCACAGCAAAGCCCACGTAACCGATGTACAGCATCGGCGGATGGATGATCAGGCCCGGGTCCTGCAGCAGCGGGTTGAGATCACGGCCTTCCAGCGGGGCCGGATTCAGGCGCAGGAACGGGTTGGAGGTGAAGATCAGGAAGGCGAGGAATCCGACGCTGACGATGCCCATCACCGCCAGTACACGCGCCTGCACCGGTGCCGGCAGGTGCCGCGAGAACAGCGCCACCGCGCCGGTCCACAGCGCCAGCACCAGTGCCCACATCAGCAGTGAGCCCTCGTGCGCGCCCCACACCGCCGAGTAGCGGTAGATCATCGGCAGCAGCGAATTGGAGTTCTCGGCCACGTAGCGCACCGAGAAGTCCTGCTGCACGAACGCGGCGGTGAGCATCGCGAAGGCGCCGGCGAGCAGCAGCAGCTGTGCGAAGGCGGCTGGCCGTGCCACCGCCATCCATGCCGTGTTGCCGCGATGCGCGCCGACCAGCGGCAGCCCGGCCTGCAGCAGCGAGGCCAGCAGCGCGCACAACAGCAGGATCTGACCCAGTTCGGGCAGCACTCAGCGCACCTCGGGTGCCGTCACCGGCACGTCATGCTTGCGATGGGCGTCGCCCATCTTGTCGGCCACTTCCTTGGGCACATACTTCTCATCGTGCTTGGCCAGCACCTCGTCGGCGACGAACACATCGTCCTGCAGGCGGCCACTGGCGACCACCGCGGTGCCTTCGGCGAACATGTCCGGCAGGATCCGCGAGGTGGTCACCGCCAGCTGGGCATCGCCGTCGGTCACTTCAAAACGTGCTTCCAGCGAACCGACCGGGCGGTTGAAGGAGCCCTTCACCACCATGCCGCCCAGGCGGAACCGCGACTGCGCATCGACATCGCCGCGCAGCACTTCCGAAGGCGTGTACAGGTAGGCGATGTTGCGTTCCAGCGCCATCGCCACCAGCGCGGTGGCCAGCCCGGAGGCGAGCAGGGCCAGCAGCACCCAGACCAGGCGGCGACGTTGTACCGGCGTCATCGTTCCAGCTCCGTCGACAGCGGCGCCGCAGCGTCCTGTTTGACGGCGCGGGTCTGCTGCCGCTGCTGGCGTGCCAGCGCCAACCGGCGTGCCACGCGCAGGCGCAGCCACGAACCGATGGCATCGGCGCCGAGTACCAGCACGAACACGGCGTAGGCGCCGATCACATAGGGCAGGTGGGTCATGATTGGGCCTCCCCGGCCGCACGTGCGGCATCGACGCGACCACCGACCCAGGCCTTGCCGGCCTCGCGGTCGAGATTGTCGGCGCGGGCCTTGGCCAGCACCGAACCAGCGAACCAGAACTTGGTGCCGATCACCATCCACCACAGTGGCGCGATCATCGCGCTGCTGATCGCCGATTCACCGAACACGTTGATCGACTGGCGCTGGTGCAGGCCGCCCCACCAGTCCACCGAATAGCGGATCACCGGCAGCAGGCTGACTCCGACGATGGCCAGCAGGCCGGCTGCGCGTGCGGCGCTGCGGCGGTCTTCGATGGCGTGATACAGGCCGATCACGCCCAGGTACAGGAACAGCAGCACCAGCTCACTGGTCATGCGCGGGTCCCAGTCCCACCAGGTGCCCCAGGTACCCTTGCCCCAGATGCTGCCGGTGAGCAGGGTGATCAGGGTGAAACCGGCACCCATCGGTGCGCAGGCCATGGCCAGGATCTCGCAGACCTTGATCCGCCAGATCAGGGCGATGGCGGCATACAGCGCCATCAGCGCGAACACGAACAGGCTCATCCAGGCGCTGGGCACGTGGATGTAGAGGATGCGGAAGCTGTCCAGCTGCTTGGCTTCCGGCGGCACCACCAGCAGCGCCTGCCACATGCCGACCAGCAGCACCGGGACCGCCGCGAGGTAGAACACCCGCGACCAGCGGGCAGCGAATCGGTCGAACGTGGGGGGCGAACCGAGTTGGTGGAACCAGCGGACAATCGGATTCATGCGTGGCGGCTATCCAGCAGGGGTGGATTGGCTCTCAGCTCGGTCAACTCAGAGAAATACGTATTGCAGCGGCGGTGGCCAACGGCGCCAGCACCAGCGCGACCAGCAGGCCGGCGCCCAGCATCAGCAGCGCACCGACCGGATCCTGTCCGCGTCCCGCCGCTGCCAGGCTGCCTGCACCGAACACCAGCACCGGCACGTACAGCGGCAACGACAGCAACGCCACGAGAATACCAGAGCGCCGGATGCCTACGGTCAGTGCAGCGACCACGCCACCGATCAGGCTCAGCAACGGTGTTCCCAGCAGCAACGATGCCAGCAACATCGGCAGCTGGTCATGCGGCAGATGCAGCATTTCCGCCAGCAACGGGCTGACCACGATCAGCGGCAGCGCAGTGGTGGCCCAGTGCAGCAGCACGCGCACCAGCACCAGCCAGGCCAGCGGCACCGGCGCCAGCAGCCATTGCTCCAGCGAGCCGTCTTCGGCATCGGAGCGGAACAGCGAATCCAGCGACAGCTGGCCGGCCAGCAGTACCGCCAGCCACAGCACCGCGCCGGCGGTGGCGGCCAGTAGTTGCGGTTCGCGGCCTTGGGCGAGCGCGAACAGCACCACCACCAGTACCGCGAACAGCAGCGGCTGCAGCGCATCGCCGCGGCGGCGCCAGAGCAGGCGCAGGTCGCGCTTGAGCAGGGCGCCCGCGGTCTGCCAGAGGCCCGGTTCGGTGCCTGGCGCGATCATGCGGTACCGCCGAGGTCGAGCTGGCGGGTACGCACCGGCGGTGCGGCATAGGCGCCGTGGGTGGTGACCAGTGCAGCACCGCCGGCACGCAGATGCGCGGAAATCATCCGGTTGACCAGGGTGATGCCCTCCAGGTCGAGGTTGGCATAGGGTTCGTCGAGCAGCCACAACGGCGCCGGTGACAGCCAGATGCGTGCCAGTGCCAGCCGCCGCTTCTGCCCGGCGGACAGATGCCGAACGAGAGTGTCCTCATAACCGGCCAGGCCGACGATGGCCAGCGCGTTGCCCGGCATCTGCCGCGCACGCCGTCCGTGCAGGCCGCACAGGAAGTGCAGGTTCTCCAGCGTGTCCAGATCGGGCTTCAATGCGGGCAGGTGGCTGAGGTAGGCGACGTAACGCGCGCGCTCGGCATTACCGGCCGGCCTGCCATCGATCTGCACCTGCCCGGCACCAGGCCGGGCCAGGCCCGCCAGCACGCGCAGCAGGGTGGTTTTGCCGGCGCCATTGCCGCCCTGCACCAGCAGGGCTTCGCCGGCGTCCACATGGAAGTCCAGCGGGCCGAACACCGGCTCGTCATTGCGGGAAAAGCTCAGGCCGCTGGCGGCCAGCAATGCAGGGGTGTTCAAGGGGCAAAGGTCTTCATGCCGGAGTGCGGCGGCAATTGTAGCGGTGAATTCACAGGGTAGTACCGGCCGCTGGCCGGCAGGTGCGACCCAGCGTCGCAGATTGCCTGGGGTTGCCGGCCAGCGCCCGGCACTACCGAAGCAGGGATTGCGTAAACTCAGGGCTCTGTCTCCCCATATCCCCAGGCCGATGCAACCCACCACCAAGCTGCCCAAGGTCGGTACCACGATCTTCACCGTGATGTCCCAGCTCGCCGCCGAACACGGCGCGGTCAACCTCGGTCAGGGGTTCCCGGACTTTTCCGCACCGCAGCGCCTGTTCGATGAAACCGCCAGGGCGATGGCCGCCGGGCTGAACCAGTACCCGCCGATGACAGGTGTGGCGCCGCTGCGCCAGGCCATCGCGCAGAAGGCGTTGGACTGCTACGGCGCGCAGGTCGACGCGGACAGCGAAATCACCGTCACCAGCGGCGGCACCGAGGCCATCTTCAACGCTATTCACGCTGTGGTGCGTGCGGGCGAGGAAGTGATCGTGCTCGACCCGGCGTATGACTGCTATGAACCGGCGATCGATCTGGCCGGCGCCAAGGCCGTGCATGTGTCGCTGGATCCGCAGACCTTCGCCGTCGACTGGGACCGCGTGCGTGCGGCGATCACCCCGCGTACCCGCATGCTGATCGTCAACACCCCGCACAATCCGTCCGGTGCGATGCTGTCGGCGCAGGACATGCAGGCGCTGGCCGAGCTGCTGCGCGGCACGCAGATTTACCTGATCTCCGATGAGGTGTACGAGCACATCATCTATGACGGCCGCCGCCATGAATCGGCGCTGCGCTACCCGGAACTGCGCGAACGCGCGTTCGTGATCTCCAGCTTCGGCAAGACCTACCACTGCACTGGCTGGAAGATCGGCTATGCGATCGCACCGCCGGCGCTGACCGCCGAGTTCCGCAAGGTGCACCAGTACAACACCTTCACCAGCTTCGGCCCGGCGCAGTACGGCTTCGCCGCGATGATCCGCGACGAGCCCGAACACCACCTGGAGCTGGGTGCGTTCTACCAGGCCAAGCGCGACCGCTTCCGCGAGCAGCTGGCCAGCACCCGGCTGAAGGCGCTGCCGGTGCCGGGCGGTTACTTCCAGCTGGTCGACTACTCGGCCATCAGCGACCTGCCGGACCATGAGTTCGTGAAGTGGCTGACCATCGAGAAGGGCGTCACTGCCATTCCGCTGTCGCCGTTCTACGAAAATCCGCCGGCCGGCCAGCGCCTGGTGCGCCTGTGCTTCGCCAAGAATGAAGCAACGATGGACGCGGCGATCGAACGCCTGCGCCTGCTCTGAGCGAGGCTTGACCATGCAGGACCTGCGCATTTCCCTCGTCCAGGGCGACACCCGCTGGCATGACCCGGCGGGCAACCGTGAGTACTACGGCGCGCTGCTGGCACCGCTGGCCGGCAACACCGATCTGGTGATCCTGCCGGAGACCTTCACCAGTGGTTTCTCCAATGAAGCCATCGCCCAGGCCGAAGGCATGGACGGCCCGACCGTGGCCTGGGTGCGCGAACAGGCCAAGGCGCTGGACGCGGCGGTGATCGGCAGCGTGCAGCTGCGCGAGGGCGAGGGCGTCTACAACCGCCTGTTGTTCGCCACGCCCGATGGCGGGCTGCAGTACTACGACAAGCGCCACCTGTTCCGCTACGGCGGTGAACACGAACGCTATGCCGCCGGCCGAGAGCGCCTGAGCGTGGAATGGAAAGGCTGGCGGATCAATCCGCAGGTCTGCTACGACCTGCGTTTCCCGGTGTTCTGCCGCAACCGCTACAACGTGGAGCGTCCGCAGCAGCTGGATTTCGACCTGCAGATCTTCGTTGCCAACTGGCCGTCGGCACGCGCCTATGCGTGGAAGACACTGCTGCGCGCGCGTGCGATCGAGAATCTGTGCTTCGTGGCCGCAGTGAATCGCGTGGGCGTCGATGGCAACCAGCTGCATTACGCCGGGGACAGCGCGGTGCTGGATTTCCTCGGCCAGCCGCAGTTGGAAATCCGCGAGCGCGAACAGGTGGTCACCACCACCATTTCGGCCGAGGCGTTGGCCGCGCACCGCGCGCGCTTTCCGGCGATGCTTGATGCCGATGCCTTCCACCTGGACGAGCAGGCCTGAGCGATGGCCTGAACGCCGCCGCACCAGCACGCGCGCCTGCATTCAACGTGCACGCGCGCGCTGCTAGATTCGCCGCCAGTCCGACCGAACTGGAAGTCCTGCCATGAACACGTCCTTCGCCCTGCTGCTGGCCCTGTCCGCCGCATCGCTGGCCCCGGCCGCGCACGCCGCCGGCAACCTCGATTGCCAGCTGCACTACAACCTGTCCGGCTGGTCGCTGATCTACAAGACCGCCTCCGGCAATGGCACGGTCACCTGCAGCAATGGCGCCAGCATGCCGGTGCGCATCCAGATGAAGGGCGGCGGCCTGACCGTGGGCAAGTCGAAGATCACCAACGGGCGTGGCAGCTTCACCGGCGCGGTCAACGTCAACGAACTGCTGGGTACTTACGCCTCGGTCGGCGCGCATGCCGGTGCGGTGAAGTCCAGCAACGCGCAGGTGATGACCAAGGGCGACATCTCGCTGGCCCTGTCCGGTACCGGCAAGGGCTGGGACCTGGGCGTGGACGGCACCGCGTTCACCCTCAGCCGGCGCTGAGGCGCGACGGCTCGGCAGATCCCCAGCTGATGCGGATGTAGTGCTGTTCGGAATCGCTCAACAACCGTTCGACACCGAAACCATTCTTGAGCAGTTGTGCGGTCACGTTTTCGACGAGCTGCTCGCTGGCCATCACCTGGCTGAAGCCGAACACGAGATAGCGGCGGCCATTCTCCGAGCCGATCTGGATCGAGTTGTCGAGGTCGCGGTAGAACTGTTCGATCGGGCGCTTGGCGGCATCGGCGTTGGCGCGTGCCTGTTCGGCGGTAATGGTGATCATGGGCATCTGCCTAGTGTGGGAGAGCGCGCACGATAGCCAGCGCCCTGATGTGAATTCCGGGCGTGGCGCACAATGCCTTGTGTTTGCAGCAATTCCTAACATGCGGTGTGAGCGTCGATCCGCGCCGGAAAAGTGCCGCGCGGCGGTGAGCATCCTGCATCGACATGAGGTCATCGGGCAGGGATGGGTTCCAACGGCAGTGGAGGCGTGAAACGCGCCGCCCAGAGCGGGTCCTGCAGCTATCCGACGCTGTGGGCGCGCAGTGCATTTACGTTTCCTTGACCCTGCAGTAACCCCGCAATGCCTAACAGGGACGTCCCAGCGATTCTGCTGGGATCATTGGAGACGCTGGAATGGAGTTCAGAACGTCCGTGCTGCTCGTGGCCCTCATCGCCACGCCCGCCATCGCCCACGCCGAGGTCTGCCTGTCTGACAGCGGACTCGTTGTGCCGTGTCCCAGCCTGTTGCCGCATCCGGTGACGGCCAGATTCGAGATCGGCACCCTGCCGCGTGTGGCTGGCTCGCCGTCGGAAATCTACATCACAGGCGGCGGCCAGGTGGATGGAACGAGTAATTTCTCGGTCTATGCCAATGGTCAGTTCCTGTGCCGTACCAATGACAATTACGACGGTGGCAACACCACGCCCATCCGCCATTGCACCGCGACCATCGCAACACCCGGGACCTATGTGATCTCGGCGTCGCGCAACAGTCCTGGCAACTTCCTCGCGCCGATGGACGAAGTGATCAACGTGCAGTAACCCGCTGTTCGCTGATCCAGGCCCCGGGGCAGGGACCTCGGGGCCCCTGCTGCCCGCGTGGCAGCAGGAGCGAGTCCTTCATCGTTACGATCGGCAGCCAGGCCTTCCGCCGTCGACTGACCGATCCCGCTGCAGCCACAAGGCCAGCAGGCCACACACGATGAGGGTCGGTGCCAGCAGCTGCACTGCACCGACCAGCGCCATTGCCGCACCGATCAACAGGTAGTAGAGCAGGCCGAACAGCGCGCCTGCGCTGCCGAGACAGTGTGGATAGCCGCGCAGGGCCTGGCCGAGCACATTGGGAATGGCAAGGCCGAAGCCCGTCACCACCGGCACCATCGCCGCGACCAGGGCAGGGTGATCATGCAGCAGCGCGGCCAGCAGGCCTCCCGTCAGAACCAGGCCTGCGGCGATGCGGATGCGCGTGGTTGCGGCAACGCCTGCACGCAGCAGGCGGCCATTGCCCCACGCGCCCAGTGCCGAGCCCAATGCCAGCACCGCGCCGCTGGCGCCGAACCAGGTGGCTGGCCAGTGCAGGCGCGCAAACACGAAGGGGCCGAGTGCATACCAGCTGTACATCGCCACGTTGAAGGCCATCACCAGCAACGCGTGTGACCAGATCCAGCGATCGCGCAGCAGTTCCCGCAGCAGCGGCAGCATGGGCGTGTGCAGGATATGTACAGGGCGGCTTTCGCGCAGGCCAGCCAGGCATGCGACTGCCAGCAGGACAGCTATCAGCAGCAGGCCGGACTGTACGCCGACATAGCCATTGGCGGCGACCAGCAGCGTGCCCAGTGCAAGACCGATGGCCGGGCTCAGGGCGAGGGCCATGCCGATCCAGGAGAATGCCTGCGCCAATGCCGGCCCCTGCAGATGGTCGCGCAGCACGGTCTGGGTGACCACCGAAGCGGCGGCGGCGCCGACTGCGGCCAACGCCTGGGCCAGCAGCACCTGGCCGAAGCTGCCAGCCATCAGCCCGCCCAGTGCAGCCACTGCGAAGACGCCGAGGCCACAGAGAAGGGCGGGGCGACGACCGATACGATCGGCCAGGCGCCCCCACAGCAGCACGCCTGCAGCGAAGCCGAACAGGTACAGGCTCATGGCCTGGCTGGCGGCACTCGGCGGCAGGGCGAAGCGTTCGGCCAGATCGGCCAGGGCCGGGCTGTACAGGGTCTGTGCCAACTGCGGAAACATCAGCAGTGCAATGGTGAGCAGCAACAGGCGGCGCGACATGCGGGCGCTCCAGAAATAGGGCCGCGCATTGTGGTTGCGTCCGCAATGGCGCACTCTGTCTATCTTGTCATCGAATGCATGAAATCAGACATGGCCTGGTTGCAGCCGGATGCGCACTTCGACGCCGATGCCTGGGGCGCTCCGGTGCTGGGTATCGCGGCCTCATTGGCGGATCACGACTCGGGTTGGCACCAGCACGCACGCGCGCAGCTGCTGTACACCCGGCAGGGCTGTACGCGCCTGACCTACGGTGATCGCATCAGCCTGCTGCCGCCCGCGCGCGCCGCGTGGATTCCGGGTGGGCTGCGCCATCGCGCGCAGATGCGCCAGGCGGTCGACTACCGTTCGTTGTACTTCGACGCCAGCCTGTCGGCCCAGCTGCCCCGGCAGCCGGCGATCATCGGCGTGGGTCCGCTGCTGCAGGCCTTGCTGGAGCCGATCGCGCAGGCACCGTTCGACCATGACTGGCAGTCGCCTCGCGCACACCATCAACTGGCGTTGTGCGTGCTGGAAATCGCCGCTGCACCGGTGGCGCCGATGGATCTGCCTCTGCCGCGTGATCCGCGAATCGCACGGTGCTTGCCGCTGGCCGAACAGCTGCCGCCTGAACTGGGGGAGCTGGCCGCGCGCACGGGCCTGAGCGCGCGTACCGTCGGCCGGTTGATGCAGCGTGATACCGGCATGAGCTATCAGGCCTGGCGCCAGCAATGGCGCCTGATGCGGGCCATGGAGCTGCTGCTGCTGGGCCATCGCGTCGCGCACGTGGCCCAGGACACCGGCTTTTCCGCCGAGAGCCCGTTCATCGCCTTCTTCCGCAGCATGACCGGCACCACCCCCGCCGCTTTCCAGCGCCACGCAAAAGGGGACGGAGGGGATTAAGTCGCTTTCGCCCCTTCGATGTACACCGTGGCAAAAACGACTTAATCCCCTCCGTCCCCTTTTAAAGAGAAACCCCGGCCGGAGCCGGGGTTTTTCATTTCAGTCGGATCGCCGATCAGCCGCCGCGCGGGCCGCTGCGGCGCGGGCCGCCCGGACCGCGGTTGCCACCGGGGCCGCCCGGGCCACGGTTGCCACCCGGACCACCGGGACCACGGTTACCGCCCGGACCACGGTTGTTGCCACCGCCCGGACCGCGACCGCCCGGACGGGCGCCCTGCGCCGGCTTCGGGCTGCCATACGGGTTGAAGCCCGGGGTGGCGTGATCGGACGGGAAGCTCGGGGCATTGCCCGGATGGCCGTACGGGTGCTTGTTGCCCTGCCCCTGCGAGCGGTTGCCCGCGCCGGCCGGACGACCCTGGCCGCCTGCGCCGCCACGGCCTTCACCGCCGAAGCCGCCACGGCCCTGGCCGCCACCGGCGCCAGTACCCGGACCCTTCGGCTTGCCGTACGGACGGCCCTGGCCGCCTGCGCCCGGACCACGGGCCCCCGGGCCACGTGCGCCCGGACCGGCATTGCGATGGCCGCTCGGGCCGGTGCTCACGCCATCCGGCACGTACCAGGTGCGGAACGCGGCCGGATTGCCTTCCGGCAGCGAACGATCGTTCTTCTGGGCACGCTGCTTGAACGGCTTCTGCGACTGCTTGGCCGCCGCTTCGCCGCTGACCGTCAGGCCGCCCTTGAAGCCGCCGCCCTTGCCGCCGCGACCACGGCCGCGGTCTTCGCGGACGTTGTCGAAACGACGCAGCTCGCGGCCTTCGTCAGCGGTGTTGTGACCGTTGACGTAGGCGTTGCCGCGGCCACCTTCGCGCACGCGCACGGTGGTCTTGGCGGCACGGCGCTGGCCGATCACCGGCTGCAGGGTCAGTGCCGACGGTGCGCCTTCTTCCAGCTTCAGCTGCGCACGCAGGGCTTCCACCTGGGCGGTGCCCAGTTCCACCGAATGGCCGCGGGCCAGTTCGCGCGGCAGGCTCACCTTGCCGTAGCGGGTGCGCTTCAGGCGGCTGACCTGGCAGCCCTGCGACTCCCACAGGCGACGCACTTCGCGGTTGCGGCCTTCCTTCACCACGACGCGGAACCAGTCGTGCGAGTCGGTGCCGCCGATGCGTTCGATCTCGTCGAACTTGGCCGGACCGTCTTCCAGCGCGACGCCACGGGTGAGGCGGTCGACGATGGCGTCGGAGACCTTTTCCTCGCCTTCCGGCGCGCGCACGCGCACCACGTATTCGCGCTCGACCTCGAACGACGGGTGCATCATGGCGTTGGCCAGTTCACCGTCGGTGGTGGCCAGCAGCAGGCCGGTGGTGTTGATGTCGAGGCGGCCGATCGCGATCCAGCGCGCGCCCTTCAGCGGCGGCAGCGATTCGAACACGGTCGGGCGGCCTTCCGGATCATCGCGGGTGGTCACTTCGCCTTCCGGCTTGTTGTAGACCAGCACGCGCGATGGCTCGGCCAGGGCGGTGGCGACGAAGCCACGGCCATCCAGCTCGATCTTGTCGCCGCTCTTGACCGACATGCCGGTCTGCGCGACTTCACCGTTGACCTTGACCAGGCCTTCGGCGATGCGCTGTTCCAGCGCGCGGCGCGAGCCAAGGCCGGCCTGTGCCAGCACCTTGTGCAGGCGTTCTTCCAACTTGAACTGTTCGGAGGTGGCTTCACGCTTGAGCGAGAGCTTGTTCAACGACAGCTTGCGAGGGGTGTCACTCATCAGTTTTGCTCCGGCCGACGGTTTCGAGGTCGGCCTCTGGTTCGGAATCGGCTTGGTCAACAGCCACGGTCGTCATCGCGACGGCGTTGTCTTCGCGTTCGTTCACTGGCACCGCGCGCTCGCCCGGCGCGGAATCGGGGTGCCCATCATCGAGGGGCGAAGGTGCTTGCTCATCGGAAGCCGGCGCAGGGGCTGCGTCGGCGGAATCGGGGGTGTCACTGCCGGCCAGGCCGGCATCATCGTTCGCGGCAGCGCCTTCGTCGCCGGCCGAGAGGTCAGGACCGTCGGCGCTTGCCGCTGCCGGTGCATCGCGGTCCAGGGACAGCTGGGGTTCCAGCTCGCCCAGGTCCTTCAGTTCCGACAATGGCGGCAGCTCATCCAATCGCTTCAGGCCGAAATAATCCAGAAAGCCCTTGGTGGTGCCGAACAGCGCCGGCTTGCCGGGTACGTCGCGGTGGCCGACCACGCGGATCCATTCGCGTTCTTCCAGCGCCTGGATGATGTTGCTGCTGACCGCCACGCCGCGCACCTGTTCGATCTCGCCGCGGGTGATCGGTTGCCGGTAGGCGATCAGCGCCAGGGTTTCCAGGGTGGCACGGGTGTAGCGGGTCTTGCGCTCGGTCCACAGCCGGCTGATCCAGCCATGCACTTCGCCGGTGACCTGGTAGCGGAAGCCGGAGGCGACCTCGACCAGTTCCACGCCCCGGCCTTCGCAGGCTTCGCGCAGGCGTTCCAGTGCGCGTTCGATGCTTCCCGGCGGTGCCGGTTCCTCTTCCGGGAACAGGTCCTTCAGCTGGGCCAGGGTGAGCGGCTGGCTGGAGGCCAGCAGGGCACCCTCGACAATGCGGTCGATCAGCGGTTGATCCATCGGCAGTCAGCGCTCACTCGTCCGCATTGGCGGCATCGTTGTCGTCGAACTCGCTGCTGAACTGCAGCGGGGCATTGGTGTTGCCGGCCGCCAGCGACTTCACGTAGATCGGCGCCAGCGGTTCTTCCTGGACGATATCCAGCAGCTGTTCCTTGGCCAGTTCCAGCACTGCCAGGAACGTGACCAGCACGCCCAGCTTGCCTTCTTCAGCGGTGAACAGCCCTTCAAAACGATAGAACTTGCCATCTTCAAGCCGGCCGAGCACTTCGCCCATGCGTTGCCGCACGCTCAGCGCCTCACGCTTGATGGCGTGACCGCTGAACAGCTCGGCGCGCTTGAGCACGTCGTGCAGGGCCAGCAGCATCTCCTTCAGGTCCACCGGCGGCGGCAGCTTCACCGCAGCGCGTTCGGGCATGAAGGCGTGGGCCAGGCTGGTGTCGCGGTCTTGGCGGGGCAGGGCGTCGATGTCCTCGGCGGCCTGCTTGAAGCGTTCGTACTCCTGCAGCCGGCGCACCAGCTCGGCGCGCGGGTCGGCCTCATCGCCTTCCTCGCTGACCGGGCGCGGCAGCAGCATGCGCGACTTCACCTCGGCCAGGATCGCCGCCATCACCAGGTACTCGGCGGCCAGCTCGAAGCGCAGCTCGCGCATCACGGTGATGTATTCCACGTACTGCCGGGTGATCTCGGCGACGGGAATGTCCAGGACATCCAGGTTCTGGCGGCGGATCAGGTACAGCAGCAGGTCCAGCGGGCCTTCGAAGGCATCCAGGATGACTTCCAGCGCGTCCGGCGGAATGTACAGGTCCTGCGGAATCTGCAGGACCGGTTGCCCATGCACCACGGCCAGCGGCATTTCCTGCTGCTGGGGGGCGGGCGGCCGGGTTGGCGGGTTCGCGTCGAGCGCGAGTTCGGAAGTCATCTAATGGACATCAGGATTGCAACGGACCAGTCGCGGCACCGGGTTCGCCGGGCCAACGCCACGGAGCCCCAGGGCACCAGACACGCCGGGATCGGCGCGATTCCACACATATCAAACAGCAGGACGCGCCGCAGGAAACGGCAGCGACGGAACTACGGGGAGGTCGTCTACGTGGCCCGGCCAGGTGGTCCGGTTTGAAGCAGCGGGACGGTCGTCGGGGGCTGCGTTGGCCGCAAAAACCGACGGGCTGCTGCATCCAGCCACGTGCAATGGAGTCTAGGGTAAGCCTTTGTTGCGCCAGTGTCCAGCCGGGCCGGGGCAGGGGCCGCATTGGCTAGAATCTGCGGACCCGACAACGCAAGCGAGGAAATGCCGGTGTGGTATGTGATCGAAGGGTATGACGGCCAGGATGTGCTGGCGCAGCGGCTGCAGGCGCGGCCGGAACACCTGGCGCGGTTGCACGCGCTGCGCGACGAGGGACGCCTGCTGCTGGCCGGCCCCTGCCCGGCGGTGGACAGTGAAGACCCGGGCCCGGCCGGTTTCAGTGGTTCGGTGGTGATCGCGCAGTTCGAGTCGCTGCTGCAGGCCCAGGCCTGGGCCGACGCCGACCCGTACGTGGCCGCCGGCGTCTACACCCGCGTGCAGGTGCGACCGTTCCGGAAGGTGTTGCCGTGAACGCGGAACGGATCTCGCGAATGCGTGATGCGCTGCAGCATGCGCTGGCGCCGAGCGTGCTCGAGATCGAGGACGACAGCCATCGCCACGCCGGCCATGCCGGTGCGCGCGATGGCCGCGGCCATTTCAACGTACATGTGGTCAGTGAACGCTTCGCCGGACTGGGCCCGCTGGCCCGGCATCGCGCGGTGTACGCCGCGCTGGGGACGATGATGGAGACCGATATCCACGCGTTGTCCATCCGCGCGCAGACCCCGTCAGAACAGGGCTGAGCCCTTGTCCCACGCTGTCCTGGCGGGTCCCTGCGGGGGCTCGCTGCAGACAGATTTCCATGTCCATTTCGGGACATTCGCCTAACGGACTGTTTACAAGCCCAGATGGAAACGCTTACATTCCGCGCCAATGCTGGTAGGTCCAAGCCGTGGAGGGCGGCTTCGTGAACAAGGCAGCTATCACAATCAAAGACGTCGCTCGCGAAGCCCGGGTCTCCGTGGCCACGGTTTCCCGCGCGCTCAACGGGCATGAAAATGTCGCCGAACCGGTCCGCCAGCTTGTGCTGGAGGTGGCCGCACGGCTGCGTTACACCCCGCACGCCGCCGCCCGCAGCCTGAGCAGCCGCCGCACCAATACGGTGGGCGTGGTACTGCCTGACCTGTACGGCGAATTCTTCTCCGAACTGATGCGTGGCATCGACAATGTCGCCCGTAGCCGTCGCCAGCACCTGCTGGTGTCCAGCTACCACGGTGACCAGGAGCAGCAGGGCGCGGCCCTGCGCGCCATGCGCGGCCGCGTCGACGGCCTGCTGGTGCTCTCGCCCTATGCCGAGAGCCCCGGTTTCCTGACCGACAACCTGCCGCAGTCGTTGCCGACGGTGTTGATCAACACCTATCTGCCCGGGCAGGACCACCCGGTGCTGAGCATCGACGACCATGCCGGTGCGATGGCGATGACCCGCCATCTGCTTGACGCCGGCCACCGTCGCATCGCTTTCATTTCTGGCCCGGATCTCAACTTCGACGCGCGCGAGCGCCTGCGCGGCTTCCGTGACGCGCTGGCGGCTTTTGGCGGTGGCGCCGAGGGCATCGAGCTGCCCGGTGATTTCGACGAAGCTTCCGGCCATCGCGCCGGTCAGGAGTTGCTGGCAGCCGGAGCGCTGCCTGATGCCGTGTTCGCCGCCAACGACATGATGGCCCTGGGATGCCTGTATGCATTCACGCAGGCCGGTGTCCGTGTTCCGACCGATGTCGCCCTGGCGGGTTTCGATGACATTCCACTGGCGCGTTTCGTCCACCCGTCGCTGACCACCATGCAGGTCAGCATCGCCGAG
This sequence comes from Stenotrophomonas mexicanensis, assembly GCF_032911605.1. NCBI lineage: Bacteria > Pseudomonadati > Pseudomonadota > Gammaproteobacteria > Lysobacterales > Lysobacteraceae > Stenotrophomonas > Stenotrophomonas mexicanensis. Next base: position 94,187 of record NZ_JAWJTG010000006.1, on the reverse strand, counting down.
CTCGGCGACCGGGCCATGACGCGCCTGCTGCAGTTGATGGACGGCACCTCCACGGACGGGACAGGGGACAAGCAGACCCTGGTTCCCCGCTTGATAGTTCGCGATTCCACCACTCCGCCATCGGGCCATTGAAGCCAGAGGCGTTCCTTCTTTTTTGATTGATCGCAGGGACCGCGCGAGCGGTCACCGCCACCCGGAGATTGAGTTGATGATGCACACCACCTTCCGCACGCCGGCGCGCCGGCTGCTGAGCACCGCACTGGTCAGCTGCCTGATGCTGGCTGCTGCTCCGAACGTCATGGCGCAGTCGGCCAATGCCAGCCTGCGCGGCCAGGTTTCCGGCGCCCAGGCCGGCGCCGAAGTGACCGCCACCAACCTGGCCACCGGCACCGTCCGTCGCGGCACCGTCCGTGCCGATGGCAGCTACTCGCTGATGGGCCTGGACCCGGGCACCTATGACGTGGTCGCCAACGGCCAGTCGCAGAAGGTCACCGTCACCGTGGCCTCGACTGCTACCCTGAACTTCGCCGGTGCCGCCAGCAGCACCCCGGGTTCGACCGCGGCCACCAACCTGGACACCGTCAACGTTGTCGCACCGACCCTGCTGCAGGAAGTGCGCACGTCCGAAGTCGGCAAGACCGTCAGCCTGCAGCAGATCCAGACCACGCCGCAGGTCTCGCGCAACTTCCTGGAGTTCGCCGACGCGGTGCCGGGCATGATCTTCACCCGCGATGCCAAGGGCAACACCTCGCTGCGTGGCGGTGCCACCAACTCCGACGGCACCAACGTCTATATCGATGGTGTGGGCCAGAAGAGCTACGTGAAGGGTGGCGGCATCTCCGGCCAGTCCGGCAGCGCGGGCAACCCGTTCCCGCAGCTGGCCATCGGTGAGTACAAGGTCATCACCGGCAACTACAAGGCCGAGTACGGCCAGGTGTCCAGCGCCGCGATCACGGCTGCGACCAAGTCGGGTACCAACGAGTTCAAGGGTGAGACCTTCTACCGTTATACCAACGAAAGCATGCGTGCGATGACCCCGGCCGAACGCCAGCCGGGCAAGAGCAAGGAAGACTCGGCCGAGAAGGAATACGGCTTCGCGCTGGGTGGCCCGATCATCAAGGACAAGGCCCATTTCTTCGTCACCTATGAAGCCAAGCGCTTCGATCTGCCGGTGACCATCGCGCCGGACGGTGCAGTGAGCTCGGCGGCCGCCAATCTGCCCGCCGATGGTCTCGCAGGTCTCGGCCCGGCCAGCCAGCCGTTCCAGCAGGACCTGATCTTCGCCAAGATCGACTTCGAGCCGACCGACAACGATCGTATCGAGCTGACCTTCCAGGATCGCGACGAAACCCAGCAGCAGTTCAGTGACCAGACCGCCAAGGTGCACGGCAAGGTGGTGGACAACACCGACCGCCGTTACGCGCTGCGCTGGAACCACAGCGGTGAGCGTTTCTACAACGAGTTGATGGTCACCCATGAGGAGGCGTTCAACAATCCGCTGCCGCTGACCTACGGCAACGGTATCGTCTACACCGCGCCGGACTTTGGTGACAAGAACCGGAACACCCCGCAGGAAAAGACCCTCGTCCAGATCGGCGCAGCCGATGCGTTCGCCTCTCAGGTGAAGGGCCAGAAGGGCTGGGCGATCGAGGATAACCTGACCCTGGACGGCCTCCAGTGGGCCGGCGACCACACCATCAAGATGGGCGCCAAGTACAAGCAGATCGATCTGTACGCGTCCGATGCCGCGCAGATCAATCCGCAGTTCTTCTACACCATCGACAACCCTGCCTTCTCCTCCGGCACCCCTTACAAGGCGCAGTTCACCAAGGCCAGTACTGGTGTCACCGGCGTGCAGTCCGAGGTGCGCGCCAAGGTCAAGCAGATCGGCTTGTTCATCCAGGACGACTGGCAGGTCAATGACCACCTGCAGCTGAACATCGGCCTGCGCTGGGACTACGAAAAGAACCCGGTCTATACCGATTTCGTGACCCCGCCGGAGGTTGTGAACGCATTGTTCTCGCAGGACAGGCATGCGCCTCCGGGCCAGACCTATGCGCAGACATTGGCGCTCAGTGGTTTGAACGTCAACGACTACATCAGCACCGGTCACAATCGCAAGAATTTCAAGAATGCCTGGCAGCCGCGCCTGGGCTTCTCGTATGACGTCAACGCCGATGAGCAGCACGTGTTCCATGGTGGCGCCGGCCGGTCCTATGATCGCGACCTGTTCGACAACCTGGCACTGGAAACCACCAAGCTGGCATTGCCGCAGCCGACCGTGTTCTTCCGCAACCCGGCCACCGGCAGCTGCATGTACGGACAGACCCCGTGCTTTGACTGGAACCCGAACCTGATGAACGGCATCGAGAACGTGCAGGCACTGCTGGGTTCCACCAGCAATGAAGGCATGGAAGTCGATCTGCTGAACAACAACATGAAGGTGCCGTACTCCGACCAGTTCAGCCTCGGCATGAGCAACCAGATCGGCGAGTGGCTGACCGATGCCACGATTTCACGCACGCTGACCTACGACGGCTTCGCCTACACGCTGGGCAACCGCTTCAACAACGGCAATTTCTTCGACAACCAGCTGCTGTGCGGCGCTGACGAGCCGACCTACGGTCAGCCGTGGGGCTGCAGCATCCCGGGCTTCGGCAGCCTGATCATCGGCCAGCAGGGCATCAAGACCCGCTCCACCCAGATCCTGCTGTCGGCGCAGAAGCCGTACAGCAAGGAAAGCGGCTGGGGCACCTCGATCGCCTACACCTGGACCAATGCCCGCCACAACCGCAACATCAACGAGCACTATTCGTTCGATCGCGGCACCATCGGTGAATACCCGACCATCAAGTCCAACGGCGCGCCGCGCCACCGCCTGGTGGTCACCGGCTCGTATGACGGCTTCTGGGGCATCACCTTCGGTGGCAAGCTGACCCTGGCCACGCCGACCCCGGGCAACGACTGGTCCTGCATCGCCCAGGCCGGCAATTCGAACTGCATGCCGACCCCGGCTGCAGGCACACCGTCGGGCAACGGCCACTTCCTGCTCGGCGGCAAGATCTTCGGCTACCGCTCGCTGGATCTGCAGGCGACCAAGACCTTCAAGCTGGCCGGCGATACCGAGCTGTATGCCCGTATCGACATCATCAACGTGCTCAACTTCGACAACTTCTCCAAGCTGAACTACGTGAAGAGCGACGGCAAGCTGCTGGTCAGCTACAACGAGACCGGCGACATCATCGGTACGCCGCGCCAGGTCAAGGCTGAGGTGGGCTTCCGCTTCTAAGCCCGGATGTAGATGCACGATCCGATGCCGCCGCTCCCCCGGCGGCATCGGCAGGAAGAAAAAAGGCAATGGCCGGCCCCGTGCCGGTCCATTGCCCATGCCGCTGCCGGCCAGGCGGCAGCGGCATGGGCAATGATCGCGGTGTCAAACCACGTTTTTCGTGGTTTTTTCAGAACGCATCTTGTAAACGATTTCAGATCATTGGACGGTATGCTTTCCCATCGATCAGACCACCGGAGAAATCGCGCCATGCAGGCACGCCATCTGTTGTCCGCCGCAGCGTTGAGCCTGGCCGTGGCCGCCTGCCAGCCGGCCCAGCAGGAACCTGCCAAGCCGCGGCCGCCGGTGATCCTGATCGAGGCCGACGCACCGCCGCGGCCGATGAAGCCGGTGCTGCCGCCGCTGTTCGATGACATCGAGCGCCGTACCTTCCAGTTCTTCTGGGATACCACCAACGAGATCAACGGCCTGACCCCGGACCGCTATCCGTCGCGGCCGTTCGCCAGCATCGCCTCGGTTGGCTTCGCGCTGACCGCCTATCCGATCGGCATCGAGAACGGCTGGGTCAGCCGCAACCAGGCGATCGACCGCACCCTGACCACGCTGAAGTTCTTCCGCGACGTGCCGATGGGGCCGCAGCGCACCGGCAAGGCCGGCTACAAGGGCTTCTACTACCACTTCCTGGACATGCAGGAAGGGCGTCGCTACGACAGCTGGGTTGAACTGTCCTCGGTGGATACCGCGCTGTTGATGATGGGCGTGCTGTTCGCGCAGTCGTACTACGACGGTGACGATCCGCGCGAGAAGGAGATCCGCCAGATCGCCGACACGTTGTACAAGAAGGTCGACTGGCCGTGGCTGCAGCAGCGTGCGCCGCTGATCTCGATGGGCTGGTTCCCGGAGAGCGGCTTCATCGACCACGACTGGATGGGCTACAACGAGGCGATGATGGTCTACATCCTCGCCCTGGGGTCGCCGACGCACCCGGTCAGCCCGGATGCGTGGACAGTGTGGACGCGCACCTACGACAACGACTGGGGCGTCTACCAGGGCCAGGAATACCTGTCCTTCGGCCCGCTGTTCGGCCACCAGTACAGCCATGTCTGGATCGACTTCCGCGATATCCAGGACGCGTACATGCGCGAGCGCGGCAGCACCTACTTCCTCAACAGCCGCTCGGCTGCGCTGGCCCAGCGCGAGTACGCCATCGCCAACCCGATGCAGTGGAAGGACTATGGCGAGAACGTATGGGGCCTCACCGCCAGCGACGGCCCGCAGAACACCACCCAGGAGTACCGCGGCGAGCAGCGCCAGTTCCGCCACTACTCCTCGCGCGGCGCCGGCCTGCGCGAGAACTTCGATGACGGCACCATCGCCCCGACCGCCGCGATCGCCTCGGTGGTGTTCGCGCCCGAGCAGGTGATCCCGGCCACGCTGGAAATGCACAAGCGCTACGGCGACTACATCTATTCCAGCTACGGTTTCCTGGATTCGTTCAACCCCAGCTTCAACTACGACATCCCGATCAAGACCGGTCGCCTGGTGCCGGATCGCGGCTGGGTCGCCAGCGATTACATCGCCATCGACCAAGGCCCGATCCTGACCATGATCGCCAACTACCGCGATGACTTCGTCTGGGAAGTGATGAAGAAGAACCCGTACATCCGCAAGGGCCTGGAACGGGCCGGGTTCAGCGGTGGCTGGCTGGCACCGGAAGGTTCGTTCCAGCCGCTGGAACTGCAGAAAGACGAAAAGGCCGCGGCGGCACGCGCGGTGGGTATCGCCGAATCACGCGCGGCTGCCGCGCAGGAACAGAAGAACAATGCCAACCGCAATACAGGCCAGGGCAAGTAACCCGATGCCGAACTGGATCGACCGCCTGCGCCGCTGGGCGCTGCCTGCCCTGGCCGTGTTGGCCGTGGCCGGCTGCGCCCGTACCGAACCGGGCACCACCACCGTGCGCTTCTGGGCGATGGGACGCGAGGCGGAGGTGGTCAGCGAGCTGATCCATGAGTTCGAGGCCGAGAATCCGGGCATCAAGGTGGATGTGCAGAACATCCCATGGACGGCCGCGCACGAGAAGCTGCTGACCGCGTTCGCCGCCGACGGCCTGCCGGACGTATGCCAGCTGGGCAACACCTGGGTGCCGGAGTTCGCCGAACTGGACGCGCTGACGCCGCTGCAGCCGTTCGTGCAGCGTTCGTCCGTGGTCGACCCGAAGGACTATTTCCAGGGCATCTGGGATACCAATGTGATCCACGGCGAACTGGTAGGCGTGCCGTGGTATGTCGATACCCGCCTGATTTACTACCGCAAGGACCTGCTGGCCAAGGTCGGCTACGACCACCCGCCGCGCACCTGGCAGGAGTGGGACGAGCAGATGGCGGCGATCAAGCGCATGCAGGGCCCGAACCGCTATGCGGTGCTGATGCCGATCAACGAGTTCGAGCAGCAGCTTTCGCTGGCACTGCAGCAGCCTGATCCGTTGCTGCGCGACGACGACACCCGCGGCAATTTCGCCAGCCCGGGCTTCCGTCGCACGCTGGCCTTCTACGCCAACATGTTCGAGCAGGGCTGGGCGCCGAAGATGTCCGAGACGCAGATTTCCAACGTCTGGGATGAGTTCTTCCGTGGCTTCAACGTGTTCTACATTTCCGGCCCCTGGAACATCCGCGAGTTCAAGAAGCTGCAGCCGAAGGAACTTGAAGGGCAGTGGGGTACGGCCGCGCTGCCGGGTCCGGACGGCCCGGGCGCCGGTATTGCCGGTGGTACCAGCCTGGTGATCTTCCGCAAATCGCAGCAGAAGGAGGCGTCGTGGAAGCTGATCGAGTTCCTGTCGCGACCCGAAATCCAGGCGCGCTTCCATTCGATCATCGGCGACCTGCCGCCGCGCCGCAGTACCTGGAACGCGCCGTCGCTGGCCAACGATCCGCTGGCCGCTGCGTTCCGTGACCAGCTGGAGCGGGTCAAGCCGACGCCGAAGGTGCTTGAGTGGGAGCGCATCGTGCAGGAAATGCGCATCGTCACCGAGAAGGTGGTGCGTGGTGGCCTGGCGCAGGACAAGGCCGTGGAAGAGCTGGACCAGCGCGTGGACAAGGTGCTGGCCAAGCGTCGCTGGATGCATGAACAACAACGCCTGCAGCAGCGCGTGCCGTCGCCGCAATCGAGCAGTGCCGTGGCCGCCGGGAGCGCGCAATGAAACGTACCTCGCTTGCCGGCTGGGTTTTCGCCGGTCCCTCGCTGATCGTGCTGGGCATGTTCTTCGGCCTGCCGGTCGCCTCGGCGCTGGCGCTGAGCGTGACCGATTTCGACCTGTATGCCTTGGCCGACAGCAGCAACCTGCGCTTCGTCGGCCTCGGCAACTACATCGATCTGCTGCAGACGCCGATGTTCTGGAAGTCGCTGTGGAACACCACCTACTTCGTGTTGATCGGCGTGCCGTTGTCGATCGGCGTGTCGCTGGGCGCAGCGATGCTGCTGAATGCACCTGCCGCGCGTTTCAAGGCGCTGTTCCGCACCGCGCTGTTCGCGCCGGTGGTGACCACACTGGTGGCAGTGGCGGTGATCTGGCGCTACCTGTTCCATACCAGCTACGGTCTGGTGAACTACGGCCTGGGCCACCTGGGCATCAGCCCGATCGACTGGCTGGGTGATCCCAACTGGGCGATGCCGACCATCATGCTGTTCGCAGTGTGGAAGAACTTCGGCTACAACATGGTGATCTTCCTGGCCGGCCTGCAGGCCATCCCGCATGACCTGTACGAGGCCGCCCGCATCGACGGTGCCTCGCGCTGGAAGCAGTTCCTGCACATCACCCTGCCGATGCTCGGCCCGGTGCTGCTGGTGGTCGGCGTGATCACCGTGTCCGGCTACTTCCAGCTGTTCGCCGAACCGTATGTGATGACCCGCGGCGACCCACTGCAGAGCACCGTCAGCGTGCTGTATTTCATGTTCGAGGAAGGCTTCAAGTGGTGGAACCTGGGACGCGCCTCCGCGGTGGCGTTCCTGCTGTTCCTGATCATCCTGGCGGTGACCACCGTGATGCTGCGTTTCGGCCGCAAGAGGCAGTTGGTATGAGTCGTGAAATCGGCCAGTCGCGCTGGTACCCGTGGTTGATCAATGGTGCGTTGCTGGTGCTGGCCCTGGTCAGCCTGGCACCGCTGCTGTGGATGCTCTCGGTTTCGTTCATGCCACAGGGCGAGGCGACCCATTTCCCGCCGCCGCTGCTGCCGTCCAGCATCACCACGCGCAACTACCATGAGTTGTTCGCGCGCACCGGCATGGGCGGCAACTTCGCCAACAGCCTGCTGGTGTCGGTCGGCATCACCCTGGGTTCGCTGCTGCTCAACACCATGGCCGGCTATGCCTTCGCCAAGCTGAACTTCGTCGGCCGCGAGCGCCTGTTCCAGGTGCTGATGGCGGCGCTGGTGATTCCGGCCCAGGTGGCGATGCTGCCGCTGTTCCTGCTGATGAAGCAGCTCGGTCTGGTCAACAGCTTCGGCGGCGTGATCGTGCCGGCGCTGGCCAGCGTGTTCGGCATCTTCCTGGTGCGCCAGTACGCGCGTTCCATTCCGGACGAACTGCTGGAAGCGGCCCGCATCGACGGGGCAGGGGAGCTTCGGATCTTCTTCCAGATCGTGCTGCCGATGCTCAAGCCGGTGCTGGTGACCCTGGCGATCTTCACCTTCATGGGTGCATGGAACGATTTCATGTGGCCGTTGATCGTGTTGACCGACCAGGAGCACTACACTTTGCCGGTGGCGCTGGCCACCCTCTCGCGCGAGCACATCATGGACGTGGAAATGATGATGGCCGGCGCGGTGGTCACCGTGGTTCCGGTGCTGGCGCTGTTCCTGGTGCTGCAGCGGTACTACATCCAAGGTCTGTTGCTAGGGAGCGTCAAAGGATGAAGCGAGCGATCGCCGTTGGACTGGGCCTGTTGTGGACCTCCCTGGCGATCGCCGCACCACCGGCGCTGCCGGCACCGAAGGTGCTGGACGACTTCGACGACATCGCAGCCTGGAAGCTGGTGCTGTCCGACCAGGTCAGCGGTTCGCTGCGGCCGGTCAGCGGCGCCGGTGGTGGCCGCGCGCTGTGCCTGGACTATGACTTCCACGATGTCTCCGGTTACGTCGGCATCCGCCGCGCGCTGAACATCGACTACCCGGTCAATTACCGTTTCGGTTTCCAGCTGCGCGGTGATTCACCGGGCAACGACCTGCAGTTCAAGCTGATCGATGCCAGCGGCGACAACGTCTGGTGGGTCAATCGTCCCGGCTACAGTTTCCCCAAGGCGTGGACGCCGGTCGAGTATCGCCGTCGCCAGATCGACAAGGCGTGGGGGCCGTCTCCCGAGAAGGAGATGGCACGCAGCGCTGCGGTCGAGTTCACGATCTACAGCAAGGTCGGCGGCCGCGGCACGGTGTGCTTCGACAAGCTGACCCTGCAGGGCCTGCCAGCCCAGGATGACTCGGCGCTGGTGCCGTCGGTGATCGCCGATACCGCCACCGCGCTGCAGGACCGCATGATCGACGGCAAGAGCGATACGTTCTGGATCAGCGGTGGCGTCAAGCAGCAGACCATCAGCCTGGACCTGCACAAGAGCCGCGAGATCGGTGGTGCGGTGATCGACTGGCTGCCGAACCTGGAAGCCCGCCGCTACACCGTGCGCACCTCCGAGGATGGCCGCGACTGGCGCACCGTGCGCGAAGTCACCAGTGGTGCCGGTGGCCGCGACTGGCTTGCGCTGCCGGACACCGATGCGCGCTACGTGCGCTTCGATCTGCAGGACGGCCCGAACTGGCGCTACGGCATCCGCGACATCGCGCTCAAGCCGCTGGCCTTTGCCTCCACCCCGAACGCATTCCTGTCCTCGGTCGCTGCCGACCTGCCACGGGGCTCGCTGCCTCGTGCCTATGTGGGCGAGCAGCCGTACTGGACCCTGCTCGGCCTTGATGGTGGCCAGGAACAGGCATTGATCAGCGAGGATGGCGCACTGGAGCCGGCCAAAGGCAGCTTCAGCATCGAGCCGTTCATCCGCCTCGATGGCAAGCTGCTGGACTGGTCGAAGGTGGCCATCACCCAGTCGCTGCAGGATCACTACCTGCCGATCGCCAACGTCGACTGGGTGCATGAGAAGGTCGGCCTGGCAGTGACCAGCTTCGTGCAGGGTACGCCGGAGCGCGCGCAGCTGATCGGCCGCTACCGGCTGAGCAATCCGGACAAGGTCGCGCACGAGTACACCCTGGCGCTGGCGATCCGCCCGTGGCAGGTCAACCCGCCCACCCAGTTCCTCAACACCGTCGGTGGTTTCAGCCGCATCGATGCACTGGACGTGGGTGAGCAGCTGGTGCGGGTAAACGGTGAGCCGCGCATCTACCCGCTGCAGGTGCCGGACGCGCGCTTTGCCAGTACGTTCGACGGCAAGCTTGATGCGATGCATCTGGAAAGCGGCACGTACCCGGCGACCACAGCGGTGAAGGACAGCACCGGCATGGCGTCGGGTGCGCTGATGTACACGATCAAGCTGGAGCCCGGCCAGAGCCGTGAAGTGGCGGTGGTGCTGCCACAGACCGGTGGCTGGGCACCGCAGGCGCTGGACGTGGCCAAGGCGCAGGCGCAGGTGGCCGAGCAGTGGCGCAAGAAGCTGGGCGTGGTCTCGCTGCAGGTGCCGGCTGCGGGCCAGGCGCTGGTGGATACCCTGCGCACCGCGGTCGCGCACATGCTGATCTCGCGCGTCGGCCCACGCCTGCAGCCGGGCACGCGTTCGTATGCGCGCAGCTGGATCCGCGATGGCGCGATGATTTCCGAGGGCCTGCTGCGCATGGGCCGCAGTGATGCGGTGCGCGACTACATCAACTGGTATGCGCCGTATCAGTTCGAGAACGGCAAGGTGCCGTGCTGCGTCGATGCCCGCGGCAGCGACCCGGTGCCGGAGAACGACAGCCATGGCGAGTTGATCTACAGCATCGCCGAGTACGGGCGCTACACCGGCGACAGCACTTTCACCGAGCTGATGTGGCCGCATGTGCAGGGCGCCTACGGCTACATGGAGCAGCTGCGCGCCAGCGAGCGCACCGAGGAGAACCGCGCACGCAACCCGGCCTTCTACGGCATGATGCCGGCCTCGATCAGCCACGAAGGCTATTCGGCCAAGCCGATGCACTCGTACTGGGACAACTTCTGGGCACTGCGCGGCTACAAGGACGCGGCCCTGTTGGCGACCCAGCTGGGCAAGGTCGAAGCGATGCAGATCGCCGAGTCGCGCGACCAGTTCCGGGATGATCTGCAGGCCTCGCTGCTGTCTGCGATGCAGCAGCACAACATCGACTACCTGCCGGGCTCGGCCGAGCTGGGTGACTTCGACGCGACCTCGACCACCATCGCACTGGCCCCGGGCGGCGAACAGGGCAGGTTGCCGCAGCAGGCGCTGGAGGCGACCTTCGAACGCTACTGGAACGAGTTCGTTGCCCGTCGCGATGGCAAGCGCGAGTGGAAGGACTACACCCCGTACGAGTGGCGCAACGTGGCCGCGTTCGTGCGCCTGGGCTGGCGCGATCGCGCTTGGCAGGCCACCGAGTTCTTCTTCAAGGACCGCGCACCGCAGGCCTGGAACCAGTGGGCCGAAGTGGTTTCGCGCACGCCGCGCAGGCCGTTCTTCGTCGGTGACCTGCCGCATGCCTGGGTGGCCTCGGACTTCGTGCGCTCGGCCTTGGACATGTTCGCCTACAACCGCGACATGGACGAGTCACTGGTGCTGGCCGCCGGCGTACCGACCGCGTGGCTGCAGGGCGAGGGCATCGCCGTGCAAGGCCTGCGTACGCCGCAGGGCCAGCTCAACTACCGCCTGCAGCGCAGCGACAAGCAGCTGGTGCTGGAGGTGCAGCCGGGCCTGGTGCCACCGGTGGGAGGCGTGGTGTTGCCGTGGCCATACGCCGGTGATCCGGGCGAGGCGAGTATCAACGGCGAAGCAGCCGAGTGGGTCAACAAGGAACTGCACGTGCACCAGCTGCCGGCGCGGGTTGAGATCGACGTACCGAGCGCAGTGCGCCGAGCCGAACGCAAGGGGCAGTAACGATGAAGCAACAGGGGGCAGGGGTGCGCACGTCGGTGCGTGCCCTGGGGCTGGCAATTGCATTGGCAGTGCCGGGCGTGATGATGGCGGCCGAGCCGGCTGCCGCGAACGCGGCGCCCGACGTTGCCAGCGCAGCGGGCATGAGCATGGTCACCTTCAACCTGCATCATGATCGCGAGGACTGGCCGAGCCGCCGGCGCAGCATCGTTGCCGAACTCAAGCGCCTGCAGCCCGATGCGATTGCCCTGCAGGAGGTGATCCAGCGCCGTACCCTGCGCAACCAGGCGCAGTGGCTGGCCAGCCAGCTCGGCTACACGTATCTGTTCGTCTCCACCGATCCGGTCGGGGCACCGAAGCGCTATGGCAATGCGCTGCTGACCCGGCGCCCGGTGCTGGCCCGGAACGATCACCTGCTGTTGCCGCTGGACGACTACCGCACCGTGGCTCACCTGCGCATCGACGTCGACGGTACGCCGGTGAACGTCTACGCCACGCATCTGAACGAGCGCAGCGATGAGAGTGGGCAGCGCACCCGTCGCACCCAGGTCGAGGACCTGCTGCGCTTCATCACCACGACGTCGGCCGGTGCGCCGGTGGTGATCGCGGGCGACTTCAATGCGCTGGTGGATGCCGGCGACCTGAGCGAGCTGCGCAGCCACTACGGCGACAGCTACGGCAGCGTGCACGTCAATACCGACCTGTCCGGGGTCAGTACGCTCAACCGCCACTATTACCAGGCGCCGTCGCGGATCGACCACATCTTCTTCCAGCAGGACGAGATGGTCGCGCGCGAGGCGAAGCTGCTGTTCGACCAGCCCGATGACAGCGGACGCTGGGCCTCGGACCACTACGGCGTGTGGACCCGGTTGCAGTTCGCACCGAAGCCCTGACGGAGCAGGCTCCGGCAGGTGCCAACCTTGGTTGGCACGAACGTGTCCGCGTGCACTGAATCAACGGCGCCAACCAAGGTTGGCCTCTACCAAAGCAGTGACCGTGCGCGGGGTGTGCCCTGGTGGGTGCCAACCTTGGTTGGCACGGACGTGTCCGCGTTCGCTCAATCAACGGCGCCAACCAAGGTTGGCTTCTACCAAAGCGAAGCCAGCGCCAAACGCACACACAAAAACGGCGGGGATCATTGATCCCCGCCGTTTGGTTTTCACGCGATCAAGGAGCGATCAGTTCGCCGGCGGCGTGCGCTTGGCGGCCTCTTCGTCTTCTTCATCGGTCTTGGCTTCTGCGGCCTGGGCCGCAGCGTCGGCATGGCCATCGGCGACCGGGTCGATCGACGGCGTCACCACCGCTTCGGCGACCGGGGCAGCGGCCTCGATCGGCGCGGCTTCCACCGCCACCGGAGCGACCGGCTGTTCGGCGGCCACGACGGGCTCGACGACCGGCGTGGCTTCAATCACCGGCGCGGCCTCAACGGTCACCGGCTTGGCTTCAACTGCCGCAGCGGCTTCAACGATCTCTGGCTTGGCTTCAGCGACCGGCGCAGCCTCGACCGCCGCCGGCTTCGCTTCGATCACCGGAGCGGCTTCAACCACCGGGGCGGCTTCAACTGCGACCGGCTTTGCTTCGGTCACCGGCGCGGCAGCGGCTACCGGCTGGGCCGGGGTCGCGGCGTCGATGGCATCGAGCATGCTGGTCTGCACCGGCGAGGACACCGCTTCAGCCTTCGCAGCAGCTTCGACCGGGGCCTGCACTTCAGCCACGACCGGGGCGGCGGCTTCGACCACAGCGCTGCTCACCACGGCAACCGGTGCGGCGGCAACAGCGGCGGCAGCACGGACCGGCTTTGCGGCGTCGGCAGCGGCCGGTTCGGCTTCGTCATCGAAGTCGAACTCCGGCTGCGAACGGGCCGGCTGCGCAGCAGCGACCGGCGCAGTGCCGGCAGTGCTGTCGACGCTCGGCTCGGCGCCGTCGGCGTCATCACCGTCGTCACCATCATCCTGGTCATCGCCCAGGGCGTCGCTGCCGGCGGCATTCTCGGCGCCACCGCGACGACGGCGACGGCCACCGCGACGGCCGCGACGACGGCGGGTCGCGCCTTCGCCGGTCTGCTCGCCATTGGCGTCGGTTGCAGCCTCTTCACCGGCAACCGCAACCACCTCGGCCTCGCTGGCGGTGTTGGCAGTCGTGTCGACCGGTGCTGCGGCTTCCGCCGGAGCGGCGGCCACCGGAGCAACCGGCGCGGTTGCTTCCTGCGCGGTCACCGCATTGGCGACGACCGCCGTGGCGGCCACGGCTGCAGCCGCGGTCACGGCTTCGGCCGGTGCTTCGGTGGCGTTGCGCTGCGGCTTCTCGGCCGGCTTGTCACCGTCCTGCTGCGGGCGCGGCTGCTTCGGCTGCTTCAGCTTCGGCTGCTGCGGGTTCTGGCCCTGCTGCTCGTTGCGCGGCTTGTTCTGCTGCTGCGGCTGCTGCTGGCCATCCTTCTGCTGCGGCTCCTTCTGCTTGCCCTGCTGCGGCTGCTGCTGGGCATTGCCGTTGTTACCGTTGCGGCCGTCCTTGCTGCGCTGCTCACCGCGCTCCTTGCGGTTGCCGCCGTCCTTCTGCTGCTGCGCGTTGCCGTTGCCGCCGTTGCCACGGTTGTCGTCGCGACGGTCCTTGCGGTCCTTGTTGCGATCCTTGTTGCGGTCCTTGCGGCCGCCGTCCTGCTGCTGGCGGGCGACCGGAGCCGCCGGTGCCGGTGCCGGCGCCGGTTCGCCACCGAACACGCGCTTGAGCCAACCGATCACGCCGCCGCTCGGGGCCGCTGCAACCGGCGCTGCCACGACCGGGGCCGGTGCCGCTGCGGCCGGCTCCACTTCCTCGCGCACCGGAGCGGGGGAGGTGTGCTTGACCTGGGTCACCGCCGGCGGCGGGATGTTCAGCTGACCCTTGGTCAGCGCGTGCACCGGCAGCTTGCGCGGGGTGCCGCGCTGGTAGCTGGGCTTGTTGCTCTCTTCACCCAGCTCGTTCTCACGCAGGCGGGTGACGGTGTAGTGCGGGGTGTGCAGCTGCTCGTCGGCGACGATCACGATCGGCGCCTCGTGGCGCTGCTCGATCTCACGCAGGGCGCTGCGCTTTTCGTTCAACAGGTAGTTGGCGATCTCCACCGGGGCCTGCACCAGCACCTGCCCGGTGTTCTCCTTCATCGCATGCTCTTCGGCGACGCGGATGATCGACAGCGACAGCGACTCAACGCTGCGCATGCGGCCGTGGCCGTCGCAACGCGGGCAGACGATCTGGCTGGACTCGCCCAGGCTCGGGCGCAGGCGCTGGCGGCTCATTTCCAACAGGCCGAAGCGCGAGATGCGGCCGACCTGCACGCGCGCACGGTCGTACTTCAGCGCGTTGGCGAGGCGGTTCTCGACTTCGCGCTGGTGCTTGTTGGAGGCCATGTCGATGAAGTCGATCACCACCAGGCCGCCCAGGTCACGCAGGCGCAGCTGGCGGGCCACTTCCTCGGCCGCTTCCAGGTTGGTCTGGAAGGCGGTGTCCTCGATGTCGCTGCCCTTGGTGGCGCGCGAGGAGTTCACGTCGACGGCGGTCAGCGCTTCGGTCTGGTCGACCACGATCGAGCCGCCTGACGGCAGGCGCACGTTGCGCTCGTAGGCGCCTTCGATCTGCGATTCGATCTGGAAGCGGTTGAACAGCGGGATGTCGTCCTTGTAATGCTTGAGCTTGCGCAGGGTCTGCGGCATCACCTGCTGCATGAACTCGCGGGCGTGCTCGTACATCTCCTCGGTGTCCACCAGGATCTCGCCGATGTCGGCGCGCAGGTAGTCACGCAGGGCGCGCACGATCAGGCGCGATTCCTGGTAGATCAGGAACGGGGCCGGCTTGCTCAATGCGGCTTCGGCGATGGCGCGCCAGACGTTGAGCAGGTAATCCAGATCCCACTGCAGCTCTTCCGCATCGCGGCCGACGCCGGCGGTACGGATGATCACGCCCATGTCGTCGGGGATGTTCAGCTTGTCCAGGGCGTCCTTCAGGGCGGCCCGGTCTTCGCCCTCGATGCGACGGGAGACACCGCCGGCGCTGGGCGAGTTCGGCATCAGCACCATGTAGCGGCCGGCCAGCGAGATGAACGTGGTCAGGGCGGCGCCCTTGTTGCCACGCTCTTCCTTGTCGACCTGGACAACGATCTCCTGGCCTTCCTTCAGCAGTTCGCGGATGCCGGCCTTGTTGTGGTCGACACCGGCCTGGAAGTAATCGCGGGAGATTTCCTTAAGCGGCAGGAAGCCATGGCGGCCGCCACCGTATTCAACGAAGGCCGCTTCCAGCGAGGGCTCGATGCGGAAGATCCGGCCCTTGTAGATGTTGGACTTCTTCTGTTCCTTCGACGGCTGCTCGATGTCGATGTCATACAACGACTGGCCATCCACGATGGCAACACGCAGCTCTTCAGCCTGCGTGGCGTTGATCAGCATTCGCTTCATTGTTGCGTTCCTCGCAAGCGGCTACCGCGCGGAACGCCATGGGGTTTCGCCTCTGGACACGGTTCGCCGCCCATTCGCGCAAGCGCGGGGAGGGCGGCTTGGGTTTCCAGCGCTACGACACCACGGCAGGCCGCGGGAGCGCTTCACTCTTATGGGTTTTGGGGTGTTACAGGCCGCAGGCAGCTGTCAGCCAGGCTGGAGCGCCACGCGGGACATGTTCAGCACGGTTGCGTGTCAGGCATCCGGCGATGGCCGGGAAGGCCGGTGAGCCGCTAACATGGCCGCCCCGCGGGCGGTGGTCGCGCACTGTGCCGGATTCGTCGGAAGCTGGGCTTCTGGCCCTGAGTAACTTCCAACGAAATCAATCCCTTATCTCGCCCCCCGAGTGTAACAGAATAAACAGCCTGATGACTGCCCAAGACCCCACCAAACCCGCTGGCGACAAGCCTTCCGTGCGCATGATCACCGTTCCCGCCGACCGTGCCGGCCAGCGCCTGGACAACTTCCTGCTCGGCCAGCTGAAGGGTGCCCCGCGCAGCCTGGTCTACAAGCTGGTGCGCAGCGGCCAGGTACGGGTGAATGGTGGCCGCGCCAAGGCCGAACGCAAGCTCGAGGCGGGTGATGAGGTGCGTGTGCCGCCGGTCCGTCTCACCGAAGAGGGAGACAAGGCCGGTCCGCCGGAGGCGTTCATGCGCCGCCTGGAGCAGGCCATCGTCTTCGAGGATGCCCGCCTGCTGGCCCTGAACAAGCCGACCGGCGTGGCCAGCCACGGCGGCAGCGGCATCAGTTTCGGTGCCATCGAGACCCTGCGCGCCCTGCGCCCAGGCCAGACCCTGGAGCTGGTCCACCGGTTGGATCGCGACACCTCGGGCCTGCTGATCGTGGCCAAGAAGCGCTCGGCGCTGAGCGAACTGCAGGCGCTGCTGCGTGAAGATCACGGCGCCGGCATCCGCAAGCGCTACCTGACCCTGCTGGCCGGGCGCATGCCCGACGGCGTGATGACGGTCGATGCGCCGCTGCACGTGGGCCTGCGCCAGGGCGGCGAGCGCCATGTGCAGGTCAATGCGATCGGCAAGGAATCGATCAGCCACTTCCGTGTGCTGGAGCGTCGCGGTGGTCATTCCTACTGCGAAGTCCGCATCGAGACCGGCCGTACCCACCAGATCCGCGTGCATGCCCAGCATCTGGGGCATCCGGTGGCCGGTGACGACAAATACGGCGATCCTGCGGTCAACAAGCGGCTTCGTGAGCAGATCGGGCTGAAGCGTCTGTTCCTGCACGCGGCCTCGCTGGAGTTCGCGCTGGACGACGGCAAGAGCCCGTACGTGCTGAACGCACCGCTGGCCGATGAGCTGGTCGAGGCGCTGGACCGGTTGCGCTGAAGCTGGCGCCGGGCCGTGCCCGGCGCTCCCGTTGTAGAGTCGAGCCATGCTCGACTGGCTTTTCGCGCGCCCCGGCCGAAGAGCAGTCGAGCATGGCTCGACTCTACGGGGCGGGTCGCAAACCCCTCACCACTTGAACAGCACCAGGCTGATCGCCAGCGTGCCCATGCCTGCCACCAGCCCGTACACCGTTTCGTGGCCCTTGGCATAGCGCTTGGCCGCCGGCAGCAGTTCATCCAGCGCCAGGAACACCATCACGCCGGCGATCAGCCCGAACACCCAGCCGAAGGTGGCGTGCGACAGTGATCCGGACAGCAGCCAATAGCCCAGCGCCGCGCCTACCGGTTCGGCCAGGCCCGACAGCAGGCTGGCGCTGAACGCGTAGAACTTGTTCTGGGTGGCGAAGTACACCGGCACCGCAATCGCAATGCCCTCGGGGATGTTGTGGATGGCGATGGCGAAGGCCAGCGGCATGCCGACCGACGGACTCTCCAGCGTGGCAAAGAAGGTTGCCAACCCTTCCGGGAAGTTGTGCGCGGTGATCGCGATCGAGGTCAGCAGGGCAACCCGCTTCAGGTACTCGCGGCTGTTCTCGCGGAACGCCGGGTCCTGCTTGTCCAGGCTGTCATGCGGGTTGGGGATGAAGTGGTCGATCAGCACGATCACGATCACGCCCAGCAGGAAGGCCAGAGTGCCGTAGGTGAAGCCGGTGCGCTCGCCATAGGCCAGTGCGAACGAGGCAATGGACTTGTTGAGGATCTCCGACAGCGACACATAGACCATCGCACCGCCGGCGAAGGCCAGGCCGAAGGCCAGCAGGCGCGGGTTGGGGCGGCGCGAGAACAGCACCAGCAGGCTACCGATGGCGGTGGCCAGGCCGGCCGCGAGGGTGACCGCCAGTGCGATCCAGACATTTTCGGGGGGAATCTGCAGCATGTACCGACGCGGTCCTGGTCAACAGACAACCGCCCCGGATGAACCCGGGGCGGGGAGGGCGAGGCGGGCGTCGGCTGGCCTCGTCGGGGCGCGCGCGATCAGCCGCCGCGGCGCAGGCGTTCTTCGATGGCGAAGCACTGGTCCGGCTTCGGCTGCGGCGGGTTGAAGCTCACCGGCACCTGGATCGTGGCCGGCACGGGCTGGCCGTTGCGGGTGGCGGCATTGAACTGCCAGCCCTGTACGGCGGTCCTGGCCAGCTCGTCCAGCTGGGGGTTGCCGGCGCCGGTCAGCAGAGCCACTTCGCTCGGCTTGCCGTCGGTGCCGATGGTCACCTTGAAGGTGCTGGTGCCGCCCACACCCATGCAGGCCAGCTCAAGCGGGTACTGCGGCGGCGGTGTCTTCACCGCAGCCACTTCGGTGGGCGGCGGCGGTGGCGGTGCCGCTGGTTCGGACGCGCCACAGCCGGCCAGGCCGGTCGCAGCGATCAGGGACAGGCTCAGCAAACGTACGTTCATGGCAGTTGCTCCGTCAGGGCCGAAGTCTTCGCCGCACAGATGAAGTCGTTCTCGCTCAGGCCGCCCACATCGTGGGTGGAGAAGCGCACGACCGCGCGATCGTAGTGCACGCCCAGGTCCGGATGGTGGTCCTCGCGATGGGCGATCCAGGCCAGCGCGTTCACGAAGGCCATGGTGGCGTAGTAATCCTTGAAGCGGAAGGTGCGCGACAGGGCCTGGCCGCCCTCGCTCAGCTCCCAGCCGGGAATCTGCGGCAGCAGTTCGGCCAGGCGGGCTTCGCCAAGCTTGTGATCGCTGCCTTTGCGCGGCACGCAACGGGCCTGGGCCAGTGGAATCAGGTCGGCCATGGGAATCTCCACCTCGTGTTGACTGAACAATGCGCCGGACGGTGTATAAACCGAATGAGCGGTTGACGCTTACTTGGCTAGAATAGCCTGATGATCCAGATCTCCGACACTGCCCAGACCCATTTCCGCAAGCTGATCGAACGCGAGGGCGTGCCCGGCATGGGCGTGCGCTTGAGTGCGGTCGAGCCCGGCACCCCGCGCGCCGATGCCCGGCTGGAGTTCGCCGAACCGACCGACCTGCTCGGTGACGAGTGGGCGGTGGACTGCGATGGCTTCACCCTCTACGTCGATGCGAGCAGCGTCGGCTGGCTCGATGGCGCCGAGATCGACATCGTCGCCGGCACCGCCGGTACCCAGCAGTTGACCATCAAGGCGCCGCGCATCAAGGGCGAGGCCCCCGGCGATGCCGCTTCGCTGGTCGAGCGCGTGCACTGGGTGGTGGAAAACGAAGTCAATCCGCAGCTGGCCTCGCATGGCGGCAAGGTGGCCGTGCAGGAAGTCTCGTCCGACGGCGTGGTGCTGCTTCGCTTCGGTGGTGGCTGCCAGGGCTGTGGCATGGCCGACGTGACGCTCAAGCAGGGCATCGAGAAGACCCTGATGGGCCGCGTGCCGGGCGTGACCGCCGTGCGCGACGCGACCGACCATGACAGCGGCCACGCGCCGTATATCCCGCGCGGCAACGTCGCCTGACCGCTGACGCGTGCCTCTGACCCGGGCCGAGCAACTCATCGAACTGCTGCTGGCCCGCCAGCAGCCACGCGCCGTCCTCGAGAAGTCCACGCGCCTGCCCTATGGCTGGGCGCTGTGGCTGCGCTCGCTGGGCCCGCTGCCGCGGCCGTTCCACGCCCGCGAAGTGATTGCGGTATTGCTGCCGCGCCCGCTGCCTGGGCCGCCGGGCCAATCACCCCGGCTGTCGCCGTGGCAGGCGCTGCGCCGGTTGTTCTGGCAGGACTGGGACGCTGCGCCGCGCGATCAGCGCTGGATGCGCTGGACCTCGGCGTTGACCAGCGCGCTGCTGCACCTGCTGTTCTTCATGCTGCTGCTGTGGGTTGCGGTGATCCGCACCACGGCACCGGAAGCAGAGGGCGCCGAAGGCGAGCGTGTGCAGGTGGAATTCGTCGGCCGCGCCTCCCAGGAGGGCGGAGGCGATCAGCCGGGTGCCGAGGCGGCTGCGGCTGCACCGGCCGGCCAGGTTGCCGCCGGCCAGGCAGCAGGGGCCGCGACTGCACCTGAGCCGCGTCCTGCGGCCGCGCCGGCGCCTGCGCCTGCACCTGCACCGGCTCCAGCACCGACAGCCAGCGCGCCGTCGCCGCCGGCCGAAGCCGAGCCGGCCCCGCTTGCGGCCCCGCCACCGTCGCCGGTGCAGGCCACCGAAGTGGCGCAGGCCAGCACGGATTTCGTGGTGCCGCCGGTCAGCGTGCCGCGCACCGAGGTCAGCATCGTGCCGCGTGACACCACACCCACGGTGCGCGAGCGCAGCGTGCAGCCGGTGCAGGCGCCGCCAACCCCAACCGCGATGCGTGCGCCGCAGATCGCGGTGCGGACGCCGCAGCTGCGTGACATCCCGGTGCAGGAGCGCGAAGTCAGTACGGTCGATGCACCGGCGGTGTCGCAGCCGCTGCGCACGGCCGATGTGCAGGTGCGCGTGCCGCAGCACGACGTGCAGGTGCGCGAGCGTGAGGTGCAGGCGGTGGTCGATCCGCAGGTGCGGATGGCGACCGTCGCCGGTCGTGAACCGGCGGTGCGTGCGCCGGCGGGTCGTGACGTACAGGTGCGCGAGCGCGAAGTAGCCTCGGCACCGGCGGCAGCCCCTTCGTCTTCCAGTGGCAATGCACCCGCGGCAACGCCCGCGCCGGCAGCCAATGGCAGCGCGACGCAGGCCAGCAGCAACACTGCGCGGCCTGCTGCATCCAGCACGACCCCGGCCCAGGCCGGAGCGCGCCCGGCCCCCAATCCGGGCAACTGGGCCACGCCCGCCAAGGGCGATGACTGGGGTGCATCGAGCCGCAACCAGGACGGCGCCGACAAGGGCGCCCGCCAGGCCAGTACCAGCGGCAAGGGCAGTGGCCTGTTCAATGCCGATGGCAGCGTCCGCGTGCCGGGCCAGGAAGGCGAGGGTCGTGCCGAGCGCGGTGCGCCAGGTGGCGCCAACGACGGCTGGAGCAAGGAACGCATCGCGCAATCGGGCACCTGGCTGAAGCGACCGCCGTACGACTACACGCCCACTTCGTTCGACAAGTACTGGGTGCCGCAGGAATCGCTGCTGGCCGAATGGGTGCGCAAGGGCGTCAAGGCTATGGAGATTCCGTTGCCAGGTACCAGTACGAAGATCTCCTGCGTGATCTCGATTCTGCAGGCCGGCGGTGGCTGCGGACTGACCAATCCGAACATGCAGGACCAGCCAGCGGTGGCACGACCGCCGCCGGACATCCCGTTCAAGAAAGAGCTGCAGGAAGACAACGGGAGCCGCTAACGGCTCCCGTTGTCCACGCATGTTTCCTTATCCCCGCGCCGTTGGCGCGCCCCCTTGAACAACAAGGGGGCTTTTCGATGGACCCATCGCGGGATGTGACGGCCATGCTGGCGCGCTTTGGTAGGTGCCAACCTTGGTTGGCACAGAAGCGCCGACCAAGGTCGGCATCTACCGGAGCACGTGTGCCGACCAGGGTCGGCCTCTACCTGGGCGGTGACCTCACGCGCTCTGCGACAGAAACATCCAGAACGGCAGGTCTCCGCCAACCCACTGGCCGGCCCGCGCTTTGGTAGGTGCCAACCTTGGTTGGCACAGAAGCGCCGACCAAGGTCGGCATCTACCGGAGCACGTGCGCCGACCAAGGTCGGCATCTACCGGATGCACGTGCGCCGACCAGGGGCGGCCTCTACCTGGGTGGTGACCTCACGCGCTCTGCGACAGAAACACCCAGAACGGCACGTCTCCGCCAACCTGCTGGCCGGCTCGCACTTTGGTAGGTGCCAACCTTGGTTGGCACAGAAGCGCCGACCAAGGTCGGCATCTACCGGAGCACGTGTGCCGACCAGGGCCGGCCTCTACCTGGGCGATGACCTCACGCGCTCTGCGACAGAAACACCCAGAACGGCACGTCTCGGCCAACCCAGTCGCGGCTGGCTTCGTCCATTACGTCCAGCAACGTGTCGAAATCCTTCTGCGTGGAGGCGCGCAACGTGTCCACGTCGGCCAGGAACAGCGCGTAGCCGTTGGCCGGCAGCCACTGCAGGTCGCGCAGGTTGTCCGACAGCGCATCCCAGTTGCCGCCGAAGCCGGCAGGGAAATCCAGTTGCGCGGCCAGCCGGGCCAGCAGGGTGCGCTTGTCGGCCACGCCTTCCAGGTCGATGCGGATCACCTTCAGCCCGGCATCGCGCATCGCCGCGGCCAGTGCGCCGATGTCGTCGCTGTCGATGGCGTAAACGCCTGCATTGTTGATGTCATGCAGGCCGAGGCCGAAATCATCGTGGCTCATCACTGCGCTCCCTGGGCCGGTACGGTGAAGCTGCGGAACGATTCGTAGTGGTCGTCGGTGTAGTACCACGCCTTCGGTGGATCGCCGCCGGTGACGATGCGGCGAGCGCCACGGGTGCGCGCACCGGGGGTGTCGACGGTGTATTCGCGGTAGTAGCCGCGCGGGCGCTGCGGCAGCTGCTGTTCGCGGTTGCCGAATGTGCTGCCGTCCTGGCGGTGCGGGAACGGGCCGCCACGCTGGATCAGGGCGATGGTCTGCCGGGCTTCGGCGGGCAGGAACGCGGGCAGGCCGTTGTCGTTACCGCTTGCGGCCGTGGCCGGCGCGCGCGCGGCAGGCGCACCCTGCAGGTCCGGCGCGAACTGCGGCGCCGGCGGGCGCTGCATGAAATGGTTGGCGACCAGGCCGAGCAGCAGCAGGGCGATGGCGGTGATCAGCAGCCGGGGGTTGCGCATGGGCAGGGACGGGCGAGGGTGGTGCGGGCACTGTAGCGCCTGTGCGCTGCACGGTGCATGAGGACGGCGTCGCGTCACTGCCGCGTAACAATTGCCGTCGTGCTCACTGGCAGGACGCAATTTCCTTTACATCCCCCTTGGTAATCTGGCGGTCTGTCCCCATCATTCACCGCGCAACGCCCGACACCGTCGGGTGCCCTCGCAATCAGGAGATGCATCATGGCCTATACCCTGCCCAAGCTGTCCTACGCCTACGACGCGCTGGAACCGCATATCGATGCGGCGACGATGGAAATCCATCACACCAAGCATCACCAGACCTACATCAACAACGTCAACGCGGCGCTGGAAGGCACCGAGTACGCTGACCTGCCGGTCGAAGAACTGGTGAAGAAGCTCAAGTCGCTGCCGGAGAACCTGCAGGGTCCGGTGCGCAACAACGGTGGCGGCCATGCCAACCACTCGCTGTTCTGGACCGTGATGGCTCCGAATGCTGGCGGCAACCCGGTGGGCGACGTGGCCAAGGCCATCGACAAGGACCTGGGCGGCTTCGACAAGTTCAAGGACGCCTTCACCAAGGCGGCGCTGACCCGTTTCGGCAGCGGCTGGGCGTGGCTGAGCGTGACCCCGGACAAGAAGGTCGTGGTCGAGAGCACCGGCAACCAGGACAGCCCGCTGATGGAAGGCAACACCCCCATCCTCGGCCTGGACGTGTGGGAACACGCGTACTACCTGAAGTACCAGAACCGTCGTCCGGAATACATCGGCGCGTTCTTCAACGTCATCGACTGGAACGAAGTCGAGCGCCGTTACCAGGAAGCGATCGCCTGATCGCGGTAACGGGATGAACTGAAAAGGCCGGGGGAGACCCCGGCCTTTTCTGTTGCAGGAGTCATTCGGTAGTGCCGGCCGCTGGCCGGCAATCGTGTGGTACCCGAGGAGCCGGCCAGCGGCCGGCACTACCTATTCGGCCGTGGCCGTATCACCCTGCAGCCGCAGCGTAGCCATCACGCCCAGGCGCAGGCCGGGCAGGTCGCCGTCGGCTGGCAACAGGATCGGCTGCTGGCGGATGCCGCCGAAGTGCTTGACCTGGAACAGCACATCCAGGCCATGGCCACTGCTGCCACCGCCACTGGCCGCAGGCGCCTCGGCGCGGCCGCCGGGATTGCGCCGGGCCGGCTGGAAGCCGGGCGTGCTGCGCACCAGTTCCACAGTGTTGGCGGAGAAATCGCCGGCGATCAGGCTGGGCATGCCCTCGGCGGTGGCGCCGATCCAGGTCATCAGGTCGCTGGTCTGATGCTGGCGGGCGGTGGCCTCGTCCGGGTCCGGGCGCAGCCGTGCCACATAGATGTTGACCAGTGCCTCGCCCAACTTCAGCCGCATCATGCCGGCGGCGCTGAAGGTGCCGGGTGGGTGCAGCAGGGTCACGCCATCCTCGCTGACCGGCAGCCGGGTCAGCATCGCGTTGCCATGCCGCAACGGCTGGCTGGGCGGATCGGCGGTAACGAAGTCGCAGCTGTAGCGCAGCCGGCTGGCCAGCCAGCAGGCCGGATTGCGGCCCTGCTGCTGCAGCACCTGCTGCACCGAGATCACGTCCGGCTGCAGGTCGGTCAGCAACTGTGCGACCTGCTCACGGCGCAACTTCCATTGCGCGTCATCGCGGCTGGGCAGTTCCAGTGCGGCCACGGTGAGTTGCCGGGGCTCGCTCTCGCTGGCGGCGGTGGCCGTTGCCTGCGGCCGCGCCTGTGCCTGCAACGCCATCAGCAGCACCAGGCAACTGAGCAGGAGACGGGCGGGGGCGAGGGGGCGCATAACGATAAGTTTACGCTTTTGTCGTGCAGGTGCCGTGACTTCCGGCACGGAGTGTCGCTGCCTGCCATGGATTGGCACCGTTGTCATGCAGCCCTGCAGCGTGCTTCGCAAGCCCTGCTTCCGGTAATCTTGCGCCTTTCGCTTTGCAGGATTGCCTTACAGGATGAGCCACGACGCAGTTGCCCCCATCGCCGGCCAGGGAAAGATGCCGCGCCAGATCCCGTACATCATCGGCAATGAGGCCTGCGAGCGGTTCAGTTTCTACGGGATGCGCAACATCCTGGTGCAGTTCCTGATCACCTCGCTGCTGCTGCAGGAAATCACTGCGGAAGGCCGTGCCGGTGAAGCCAAGGACATCATGCACAGCTTCATGATCGGCGTGTATTTCTTCCCGCTGCTCGGAGGCTGGCTGGCCGACAGGTTCTTCGGCAAGTACCACACCATTCTCTGGTTCAGCCTGGTCTACTGTGCCGGCCACCTGTGCCTGGCGCTGTTCGAGAACAGCCGCGAGGGCTTCTTCCTCGGCCTGGGCCTGATCGCGCTCGGTGCCGGTGGAATCAAGCCGCTGGTGGCCTCGTTCATGGGCGACCAGTTCGACCAGAGCAACAAGCACCTGGCCAAGATCGTCTTCGACGCCTTCTACTGGATCATCAACTTCGGCTCGCTGTTCGCCTCGCTGCTGATCCCGCTGGTGCTGAAGAACTGGGGCCCGCAGTGGGCGTTCGGCATCCCGGGCATCCTGATGTTCATCGCCACCTTCGTGTTCTGGCTGGGCCGCAAGCGCTACGTGCTGGTGCCGCTGCCGCCGAAGGATCCGCATTCGTTCGCCAACGTGGTGCGTACCGCACTGACCACGCGCGTGGCCGGCCAGGGCCGTCCGGGCCTGGTGATCGCCGTGCTCGGCCTGGTGCTGGCAGTGGCCTCGTTCGGCCTGGTTGGCTCGTTGGGCATTGTCATCTGCCTGTGCCTGGCGCTGGTATCGATCCTGGCCGGTATCGGCGGTGGCACCTGGCTGCAGCTCGATCGCGCCCGTGGCCAGCATCCGGCCGAAGCCGTCGAAGGCGTGCGCTCGGTGCTGCGGGTGCTGGTGATCTTCGCGTTGACCACGCCGTTCTTCTCGCTGTTCGACCAGAAGGCCTCGACCTGGGTCCTGCAGGGCCAGCAGATGCAGATGCCGAGCTGGTTCACCGCCTCGCAGATGCAGGCACTGAACCCGCTGCTGGTGATGATCCTGATTCCGTTCAACAACCTGGTGCTGTACCCGGCCCTGCGCCGCTTCGGCTTCGAGCCGACCGCGCTGCGCCGCATGACCGCCGGCATCGCCTTCAGCGGCCTGGCCTGGATCGTGGTCGGCGGCATCCAGGTGGTGATGGACGGGGGCAACGCCATGTCGATCTTCTGGCAGATGCTGCCGTACGCGCTGCTGACCTTCGGTGAGGTGCTGGTCTCGGCCACCGGCCTGGAGTTCGCCTACAGCCAGGCGCCGCAGGCGATGAAGGGCGTGGTGATGAGCTTCTGGAACCTGACCACAACCATCGGCAACCTGTGGGTGCTGCTGTCCAACGCGGCGGTGCGCAACGATGCGGTGACCCACAAGATCGCCAGTACGGGCCTGAGCGAGGCGGCGTTCCTGATGTTCTTCTTCGCCGGTTTCGCCTTCGTCGCGGCGTTGGCCTTCGGTTGGTACGCGAAACGCTATCGTATGGTCGACAACTACCGTAGCGCCTGAGCCTGACATGACCCCCGTCAATCTGCTGTTGATCGCCATCACCGCCATCCTGTCGTGGATGGCGTTCAACAACCGCAAGCTGGCCGACCGCCTGATCCTGTGGCCGCCGGCCATCGACCGTCACCGCCAGTACGACCGGCTGGTGACCTATGGCTTCATCCACGCCGACTGGTCGCACCTGATCTTCAACATGATCACCCTGTTCTTCTTCGGGGGATTCATCGAGAGCGTGATGGTGCAGCTGACCGGCAGCTACCTGACCTACCCGGCGTTCTACATCGGTGCGCTGCTGGTCTCGATCCTGCCCAGCTACCTGAAGAACCAGAAGAACCCGAACTATCTCAGCCTGGGTGCGTCCGGTGCGGTGTCGGCGGTGCTGTTCGCCTTCATCTTGATCAAGCCGTGGTCGATCATCCTGGTGTTCTTCATCCCGGCGCCGGCCATCGTCTACGCCGCGTTCTACGTCGGCTACAGCATCTGGATGGACAAGCGCGGCGGTGACCGCATCAACCACAGCGCGCACCTGGCAGGCGCGGCGTTCGGCGTGATCTTCATGCTGGCCATGCAGCCGAGCATCTTCACTCACTTCCTGCGCGAACTCTCCAACCCGACCTTCCGCCTCGGCGGCGGTTGATGACGGGAGCGGGGCGGATCGGCAGCGATCCGCCCCCGCTGTTTCAGAGCGTGGGCTGCTGACCGTAGGTATCCAGCAGGCGGGCGAACACTTCTTCGCCGATGCGCTGGAAATCCTGGTCCTGGGTCTGCCCCTCCACGGCCAGTTGCAGCAGGCCCTCCAGCAGGGCGCGGTCGGTATCTGAATGGGAATCGCTGGGGTGCATCGGAGCCTCCGCGGTGGTGCGCATGATCAACGGTCGCAAGGGCCGTGCCAGCCTGGCCGTACCCCTCCACAGGCGATAGCGGCCGCCAGTGCTCCAGCTTGAGGGTCGCAAACTGACGTGAATGGAACGGACTTGCCCCTGTTCAGGCTTCACGCGATCATGGCGCCCGGCTGCGCACCATCCACGCAGTCGCCGCAGGAGACAGTTCCATGGCTTCGGTCACGCCCCCCGGTCTGGCCTACGAGGTCGAACACGACCTGGCCAACCATCGCTTCACCGCCCGTGTGCGCGGACAGCTGGCGGTGCTGGACTACCAGATCAAACGCAGGCGCATGGTCATCACGCATACCGAGGTGCCCGAGCCGATTGCCGGCCGAGGCATCGCCGGTGAGCTGACCCGTGTGGCGCTGCGTTTTGCCCGTGAGCAGAAGTACAAGGTGGTGCCGGCGTGTTCCTACGCCGAGGCCTTCCTGCAGCGGCATGAGGAATACCACGACCTGCTCGTTGGCTGAATGCCAGCGGGCCAAGCTTCAGCCATGGCAGGCGATGATGTACAAACATGAACAGGGGATCCCGATGAAGATTGGAAACAACCGGCCATTGCACGGCAGCGTGCTGGCCGGCGTGGTGGGCGTGCTGTTGCTGGCCGGTTGCCAGCGTGAAAGCGAGCCGGCACCGGCGACCGACGCGGCGCCCGCCGCCGAAGCCACCGCCGCAGGCGAAACGCCGGTCACGGAAGCGCCGCTGGACCTGCGCGACGTGATCGAGAACAACGAACGCGAAGTGGTGGGTATCAGCTACCCGGCCGGCATCGACCGCTACCCGGGCCTGGCCCGCGCGCTGCAGAGCTATGCGACGAGTGCGCGCAGTGACCTGCAACAGGCGCTGGACGGGCTGGGCAATGACAAGCCGACCATGCCGTACGAGCTGTCGCTGAGCTTCGAGAAGCTGCTGGAAACCCCGCAGCTGGTGGTGGTCAGTGCTGATGGCAGCCGCTACACCGGTGGCGCCCATGGCGAACCGCTGGTGGCCCGATTCGTGTGGCTGCCGCAGCATCAGCAGATGCTCAGCGCCGAAAAGCTGGTGGCCGATGCCAAGGGCTGGAAGGCGATCAGCGATTTCGTCGCCGACCAGCTGCGTGAACGCGTGGCCACCCGCCTCAGCGGTGAGGACATGGATCCGGCCCAGCTGCAGGAATCGCTGCGCAACGCATCGCGCATGATTGCCGACGGCACCGGCCCGCAGGCCGACAATTTCAGCCAGTTCCAGCCGCTGACCGACGACAAGGGGCAGATCACCGCGCTGCGCTTTGTTTTCCCGCCGTACCAGGTGGGTCCATACTCGGACGGCACCCAGACCGCCGATGTACCGGCGGCGGTGCTGTTGCCGCACGTGGCCAAGGACTACGTGGAGCTGTTCGCACGCGGTTGACCGCAGTCGAGGAGGTGGCGTGGATACAGGGTTGCAGGAGCGGGTCGCCGGCCTGCTGCAGGAAGCCGGGGTCCGCATCGGCGGTACCCAGCCACAGGATATCCAGGTTCATGACCCGCGCTTCTTCGCGCGGGTCATGGCGCACGGCTCGCTTGGCCTCGGCGAGAGCTACATGGACGGTTGGTGGGATGCCAACGTCCTGGATGAATTCCTTGTCCACCTGATGCAGGCGCACCTGGACGAACGGGTGCACGGTTGGCGCGAAGTGGCCGATGCACTGAAGGCGCGCCTGTTCAACCTGCAGGCGGGACAGGGCAGCTACGAGGTGGGCCGCCGCCACTACGACCTCGGCAATGATCTCTACCAGGCCATGCTGGGCCAGCGCCTGGTCTATAGCTGTGGCTACTGGCGCAATGCCGGCGATCTCGACGCCGCGCAGGAAGCCAAGCTTGACCTGGTCTGCCGCAAGCTGGGCCTGCGCCCGGGGCAGCGTGTGCTGGACATCGGCTGTGGCTGGGGCGAAGCCCTGAAGTTCGCCGCCGAGCGCTACGGTGTCAGTGGCGTCGGCGTGACCATTTCGCAGGAGCAGGCCGAGTTCGCCCGCGAACTGTGCGCCGGCCTGCCGATCGAGATCCGCCTGCAGGACTACCGCGAACTGCACGAGCCGTTCGATGCGATCTTCTCGATCGGCATGTTCGAGCACGTCGGCGACAAGAACTACGCCAGCTTCTTCGAGGTGGCCAGGCGTTGCCTGTCACCGCGCGGCCTGCTGCTGCTGCACAGCATCGGCACCAACATCTCGCGGCATCGTACCGACCCGTGGATCGCGCGCTACATCTTTCCCAACTCGATGCTGCCATCGGCGGTGCAGATCACCAAGGCGTTCGAGGGCCGCTTCGTGCTGGAGGACTGGCACAACTTCGGCACCGATTACGACCTGACCCTGCAGGCCTGGCGGCGCAACGTGGAAGCGGCGTGGCCGCGGCTGGATGCGCGCTACGACGAGCACTTCCGGCGCATGTGGCGCTTTTACCTGGCTGGGTCGATGGCCACCTTCCGTTGCCGGCACGCGCAGCTGTGGCAGCTGGTGCTGTCGCCGGAAGGCGTGCCGGGTGGGTACGTGGCGCCACGCTGACAGCCAGTAGATCCACGCCATGCGTGGATGCTTCAACAAAAAACCGCCCGGTCTCCCGGGCGGTTTTCGTTTCAGGCTACCGCGCGGGCGATCAGTTGCCGGCGCCGGTCAGGCCACGCTTTTCCAGCAGCGGTTCGATCTGCGGCTCGTGGCCGGCGAAATCGCGGAACAGTTGCATCGCGTCCACGCTGCCGCCCTTGGACAGCAGGGTGGCGCGGAAGTGGTCGCCGTTCTTGCGGCTCAGGCCGCCGTTGTCCTTGAACCACTTCTGGGTGTTGGCGTCGAGCACTTCCGACCAGATGTAGGCGTAGTAGCCGGCCGAGTAGCCGCCCATGATGTGGCTGAAGTACGGGGTCTTGTAGCGCGGCGGAACCGGCGCGTAGTAGATGCCGTCCTTCTCCAGCGCGGCGCGCTCGAAGGCCATCACGTCCTTGGCGGCCGGCACCTGGTCGGCGCCGATCTGGTGCCAGCGCTGATCAAGCATGGCCGCGCCCAGGTACTCGGTGGTGGCGAAGCCCTGGTTGAACTTGGCCGCTGCCAGCACCTTGTCCAGCAGTGCCTGCGGCATCGCCGAACCATTCTGGTAGTGCTTGGCGTAGTTCTTCAGGATGACCGGGTTGTCCGACCACATTTCGTTGACCTGCGAGGGGAACTCGACGAAGTCACGCGGCACCGAGGTGCCCGAGAAGTACGGGTACTTCACGTTGGAGAACATGCCGTGCAGGGCGTGGCCGAACTCGTGGAAGGTGGTGTTCACCTCGTCCCAGGTCAGCAGGGTCGGCTGGCCGGCCGGCGGCTTCGGGATGTTCAGATGGTTGGCGACCACCGGCTTGAAGCCGGTCAGCTTGGACTGCGAGACGTAGGAGTTCATCCACGCACCGCCGCGCTTGGAGGCGCGTGCATACGGGTCGAAGATGAAGATCGCCAGCTGGCTGCCGTCAGCGTCGAACACGTCGTAGACGGTGACGTCATCGTGGTAGACCGGCAGGTCGGTGCGCTGCTTGAAGGTCAGGCCGAATTCCTGGCCGGCGGCGTAGAACACGCCGTTCTCCAGCACGTTCTTCATCTCGAAGTACGGCTTCAGCTGCGACTCGTCGAAGTTGTACTTGGCCTGGCGCACCTTCTCGCTGTAGAAGGCCCAGTCCCACGGTTCCAGCTGGAAGGTCGGCTTGCGCGCGGCCTTCTGTTCCTTGTCGATCATCGCCTGCAGATCGGCGGCTTCGCGCTTGGCGTTGGCCACGGCGGCCGGAGCCAGCTTGCCGAGCATTGCGTTGACCGCTTCCGGGGTCTTGGCGGTCTGGTTGGTCAGGTTGTAGGCGGCGAAGTTCGGGAAGCCCATCAGCTTGGCCTTGTCGGCACGCAGCTGCATGATGCGCGAGACCAGCGCGGTGTTGTCGAACTCACCGCCGCGGCTGCCGCGGGTGGTCGAGGCTTCGTAGATCTTCTGGCGCAGGGCGCGGTTGGCCAGGTTGGTCAGCGGCGGCTGGCCGGTGGTGTTGAGCAGGGTGATCACGTACTTGCCTTCCAGGCCACGGGCCTTGGCGGCTTCGGCGGCGGCGGCGATCTGCTCCTTGGACAGGCCGTCCAGCTCCTTGACGTCGTCAACGGTGATCGCCGAAGCGTTCACTTCCGACTGCACGTTCTGGCTGAACTTGGTGCCCAGGTTGGCCAGCTCGGCGTTCATCTCCTTCAGCTTGGCCTTGTCGGCGTCGGACAGCTTGGCGCCTGCACGCACGTAGTTGTCGTAGTACTTCTCGACCAGACGCACGCCTTCGGCGTCCAGGCCCAGCTGGCTGCGGGTGTCATACAGCGCCTGGATGCGGGCGAACAGCTTGCCGTTCAGCGCGATCGCATCGCTGTGCGCGGCGAACTTCGCCGAGTAGTCGGCCTGCAGCTTCTTGCGGGTGTCGTTGGTATCGGCGCCGACCAGGCTGAAGAACACGGTGGTCGCACGGTCGAGGATGTCACCGCTCTTTTCCAGGGCGATGATGGTGTTGTCGAAGGTCGGCTTGGCCTTGTTGTTGGCGATCGCCTCCACTTCCTTCAGCTGCTGCGCCATGCCGGCGTCGAAGGCCGGGGCGAAGTCGCTGTCCTTGATCTTGTCGAACTGCGGGAAATGCAGCGGCAGCGGGCTTTCGGCGAAGAACGGATTGGCCTGCTGGGCATGGGTGCTGGCAGCCGGGGTGGCGGCGCCGGCCGAGAAGGCGGGCAGGGCAAGGCCGAGGGACATGGCCACGGCAAGGGCAAGGCGAGTGGTCAAGGTAGGAACTCCGGTAAGGCAAACAAGGGCCCGAGGGTAACCCGGCCGGCGGCGCCCGCACTTGTGTCAAAAGGCATGTTGCCGGGGCTGGGCGCGGGTACCATGCATTCACCGCCCACGGCCCGCTGCCATGACCACTGCCTACGATTTCAGCTTCCGCGACCTCGACGGCCAGCCGCAGGCCCTGGCCCGGTACCAGGGGCACCCGTTGCTGCTGGTCAATGTCGCCAGCCGCTGTGGCTTCACCCCGCAGTACACCGGGCTGGAACAGCTGTGGCAGCAGTATCGCGACCGTGGCCTGGTGGTGATCGGGTTCCCATGCAATCAGTTCGGTGCACAGGAACCGGGCGACGCCGCGCAGATCCGCCAGTTCTGTTCGCTGGACTACCCGGTCAGCTTCCCGCTGTCGGAGAAGATCGAGGTCAACGGCGAGGGGGCTGATCCGTTGTGGGCATGGCTGTCACGCGAGAAGCGCGGCCTGCTGGGTAGCGCCCGCATCAAGTGGAATTTCAGCAAGTTCCTGGTCGACCGCCAGGGGCAGGTGGTGTCGCGCCATGCGCCCACCACCAGGCCGGAGCAGCTGCGCGGCGAGATCGAAGCGCTGCTGTGAGATGAACCCGAAAAGGGGACGGAGGGGATTAAGTCGTTTGTGC
This sequence comes from Stenotrophomonas mexicanensis, assembly GCF_032911605.1. Classification (NCBI taxonomy): domain Bacteria; kingdom Pseudomonadati; phylum Pseudomonadota; class Gammaproteobacteria; order Lysobacterales; family Lysobacteraceae; genus Stenotrophomonas; species Stenotrophomonas mexicanensis. The sequence goes on along the minus strand of NZ_JAWJTG010000006.1, from coordinate 61,433 downwards.
ACAAACGACTTAATCCCCTCCGCCCCTTTTTGCTTATTTCTCGACGAACGCGCGCTCGAACACGTAGTGGCCCGGCTGGCCGATACGCGGCGAGACCTGGAAGCCACGGGCATCGAGCACGCTGCGCAGGTCGGCCAGCATCTGCGGGCTGCCGCAGATCATCGCGCGGTCGTTCTCCGGGCTCAGCTCCGGCAGGCCGAGGGTGCGCTGCATCTCGCCGCTTTCCATCAGCTGGGTCAGGCGGCCCTGGTTGGCGAACGGCTCGCGGGTGACGGCCGGGTAGTACAGCAGCTTGTCGCCGATCATCTCGCCGAGGAATTCATGCTCACGCAGTTCCTTCTCGAAGTAATCGCGGTAGGCCAGGTCCTTCTCGTAGCGCACGCCGTGGCAGAGGATCACCTTCTCGAAGCGCTCGTAGGTTTCCGGGTCCTTGATGACCGACAGCCACGGCGCCATGCCGGTGCCGGTGCCCAGCAGGTACAGGTTCTTGCCGGGGTGCAGATCGCTGATCAGCAGGGTGCCGGTGGGCTTCTTGCCGACCAGCACCTTGTCACCCGGCTTGATGTGCTGCAGGCGCGAGGTCAGCGGGCCGTCCTGCACCTTGATGCTGAAGAACTCCAGGTGCTCTTCCCAGTTGGCGCTGGCGATGGAATACGCACGCAGCAGCGGCCGCGCCTCTGTTTCCAGGCCGATCATCACGAACTGGCCGTTCTCGAAGCGGAAGCCGCTGTCGCGGGTGAGGGTGAAGCTGAAGTAGGCATCGGTCCAATGACGGACCTCAAGCACCGTTTCGGCGCCAAAAGCGGAGGACATGGGCGTATCTATCGGAAGTCGTCGGGGTGATTCTATCTCAAATGAGACAGGTTCTCATTAGGCGGAACGAGAGGCGTTCTCAGCGGTAGCCGGCCGCCTGCAGCTCGAACAGCTCGGCGTAGCGGCCGCCCTGGGCCATCAGCTCTTCATGGGTGCCGCTGGCCTCGATCCGGCCATCGGCCAGCACCAGGATGCGATCGGCCATGCGTACCGAGGAGAAACGGTGGGAAATCAGCACTGCGGTGCGATTATCCGCCAGTTCCCTGAACCGCTGGAACACCTCGAACTCACTTCGCGCATCCAGCGCCGCCGTTGGCTCATCCAGGATCATCACCTGCGCATTGCGCATCCATGCGCGGGCGATGGCGATCTTCTGCCATTGGCCGCCGGACAGGTCCACGCCCTGTTTGAAGCGGCGGCCGATCAGCTGGTCGTAGCCGCCGGGCAGGTCGTCGATCACTTCCTCGGCCATGCCACGCCGTGCGGCGTCGGCGATGCGCGCCTGGTCGTCCATCGCCTCGACCTGGCCGACGCCGATGTTCTCGCCGGCGCTGAGGTTGTAGCGCACGAAGTCCTGGAAGATCACCCCGAGGTTGGCGCGCAGGTCGTCCAGGTCGTAGTCGCGCAGGTCGCGCCCATCGAGCAGGATGCGGCCCTCGTCCGGTTCGTACAGCCGCGCCAGCAGCTTCACCAGCGTGGTCTTGCCGGCGCCGTTCTCACCGACCAGCGCCAGTACTTCGCCGGCCTGCAGCTGGAAATCAAGGTGGCGCACCGCCCATTGCTCGGCATCCGGGTAGCGGAAGCCGACGTTCTCGAACTCGAAGCCCTGCCGGATCGGCTGCGGCACGCGCACTGCACCTTCGCGCGAGTGGATTTCCGGCTGGATCTGGAAGAACGAGAACAGGTCATCCAGGTACAGCGCCTGGCTGGCCACCTGCGAGAACCCGATCAACAGGCCCTCCAGCAGCTGGCGCAGGCGCAGGAAGCTGCCGGCGAGGAAGGTCAGGTCGCCGATCGAGAAGTCGCCGCGCACCGTGCGCCAGGCGATGTAGGCGTAGGCGGTGTAGTAGCCCAGCGTTCCCAGTGCGGCCAGCAGCGTGCCCCAGAACGCGCGGCGCCGGGCCAGGGCGCGGTTGGCCTGGAACAGCGCCACCGACAGGCGCCGGTAGCGCTCCACCAGGAAGCGGTGCAGGTTGTAGATCTTCACTTCCTTGGCCGTTTCCACGCTGGCACCGAGCTGGCGCAGGTAGTCGAGCTGGCGGCGCTCCGGCGTCCACTGGAAGTTGAGGCTGTAGCCGGCCGCGTTGAAGTGCGATTCGCCGATGAAGGCCGGCACCAGGGCCAGCGCCAGCAGCAGGATCAACCACGGCGCGTAGACCAGCAGGCCGACGGCGAGGCTGGCCACGGTGATCGCGTCCTGCACCTGGCCGAACAACTGGCTCATCAGGTTCATCCGGCCCATGGTCTGGCGTCGCGCACGGTCCAGCTTGTCCTGCAGGTCCGGGTCCTCGAAGTCCTCCAGATCCAGCGTTGCCGCGTGTTCCATCAACCGGATGCTGGTGACGTTGGCGAACAGTTCCGAGAGCAGGGCATCGGCGTAGCTGACCAGCCGGCCGAGCAGATCCGAGGCGATGGCCAGGCCGAATTCCAGCGCCAGCAGGCCCAGCAGCGGATTCAGTATGCCGCTGGACAGTGCTTCGCCCAGCGGCGGGAAGCCAGCGTCGTGCTGGCTCAGGTTCAGGGCGCTGTCGATGATCAGCTTGCCGACGTAGAGCATCGCCACCGGCAGCAGCGCACGGATCAGGCGCAGGCCAAGGCTGGCCAGGGTGAGCGCGGGGCTGGTCTTCCAGACCATGCGCAGGAACGGTGGCAGGTTGCGCATCGCCCTGAAGCGCTGGCGCAGGCTGGGTTTCTTCGCGGCGGCAGCGCCAGCGGTGGGGGTAGCAGGCATGTGCGTATTGTGCGCGCCCTGCGCGTGGCGGAGGCATGAACGGGGCGCATGCCTGCCATGCGCCGGCAGGGCAGCGCGTCGGCGCCGCCTGCGCGCTCAGTCCAGCGCAGCCAGCAGCGCAGGATGGTGAGCGAACCAGAAGCGCAGGGCCCCGCTGTCGATGCCGTAGGCGCCTTTCCAGAAATCGACGGGATAGCTCCAGTCCGAAGAGCGCGACGTGCGCGGTGCCAGGCCGACCCGGGTGAAGCGTTGCGCCAGGCCGGGATGCTCGGGGGTCTGCAGCAGCCCGGCATGGCCCAGGGCATCCAGCAGGTGACGCGCCTGCTCGACGGACAGTTTCAGGCCCGGCAGCGCGCGCACGCGTTTGACGATGATCGACGGGGTGTCCTTGGCGTCGCTCTCGTGGTGCAGCAGCCGCAGCAGTGCCACCAGTGTGCTCATGTCGCCGGGCGCCCGTCTGGGCGTCAGATTGTGTTGTTCCAACAGGAAGGTGATGGCGTTTACGCTTCCGCCGAGCACGACCCCGATGTTGTGGCGGACGCGCGCCCAGGTGGTCGGGTCGAATCTGCCTTCGCGGACCTGGCCGCAGACCGCACAGGCGAGGCTGGGGTGTGGCTGCTCCTGACGCCTGGGGAAGTGCACCATGAACGCATACGCCGACAGCCCGGCGCGCAGGTCGCTGCGGTTCTCCTGCACGCCGAGGATGAAGTTGTCTGCCACATGCTGGCGGTCGGCGCGGGCATAGGCGGCGAACATCCGCACCTGGAGGGCCTCATGGCCCGGATGTTCGACGGGCCACAACAGTCCATGCCGTTCAAGCGTCGACAGGAGTTCGGGCGGCGCGGTGTCCCGCTCCCGGTACTGGGTCAGCGCCTTCAGCGCCTCCTTGCTGGGCGTGTCGGGGGCTTCGTCGGCCATGACGTTCGGATGCTTCCTGCGGGGCAGGTACAGTGCCCGGCGGTCCAGGCACTGTCAACGAAGCGCTCAGGGCAGCGGCGGCAGCAGCCCGGCGCCCAGCCGGTTCCAGGCATTGATCACCGCAATGCCCATGCTCAGGTCACTGATGCCCTTCTCATCGAAGTGCGGTGCCAGTGCATCGAACGCCGCCTGTGACGGTGCACCGTCGGTCAGCCGGGTCAGTGCCTCGGCCCAGCCCAGCGCCGCACGCTCGCGTGCATCGAAGAAACGGCTTTCGTGCCAGGCCGGCAGGGTATCGAGCTTGCGCGGCTCGATGCCGCCCTTGCGCAGCGTGGTGGCATGCATGTCCATGCAATAGCCGCAGCCGTTGAGCTGCGACACGCGCAGGAACACCAGTTCCATCAGGGTCGGATCAATCGAGCTGTCATGCACCGCCTGGCTGGTGGCCAGCAGGCCCTTGAAGGCTTCGGCGGCCAGGCGGGTATAAGGGACGCGGGGAGAGGCGTGGTCGGACATTTTCGGCTCCACGGCGGCCACGATGGCCGCCTTTCATTACAAGGACGCCGTGCCGTCACCGCGCGTGACAACGTCCGGCAACTTTTCCGGATTCAACACGCTGTACACGTTGGCGATGCGGCCATCGACCACCTCGATGGTGGTGACCGAGTGCAGGCGATCGCCTTGGAAGCGCAGGATCGCCGGCTCGCCGTTGACATAGCCCAACTGCGCCGGGTGCACCGCGCCGCGGCGCGCGATGGCCCAGAACAGGCGGCCGATGCGTTCGGCGCCCAGCAGCGGGCGCACCGCTGCGGTGACCACGCCGCCACCGTCGGAGACCAGCAGCGCGTTGGCGTGCAGCAGGGCCTGGATCGCTTCGCTGTCGCCACGCTGGGAAGCGTCCATGAAGCGCGCCAGCAGCTGCCGGTGCTGGCTGGCGTCGGCGTTGAAGCGCGGCCGCCCGGCCTGCAGGCGCTGCCGGGCACGATGCACCAGCTGCCGGCAGTTGGCCTCGCTGTGGCCGATCAGGTCGGCGATCTCACGGTAATCGTGGTCGAAGGCTTCCTTCAGCAGGAAGGCGGCGCGTTCCTCGGGGCCGAGCTGTTCAAGCAGGGTCAGGAAAGCCACCGAGACATCGTCGGCAAACGCATGCAGCTGGGCGGGGCCGGGCGCTGGGTCGGGCTCCAGGGTGACCGCCAGTGGCTCGGCCAGCCACGGGCCGACGTAATGCACGCGCTCGCGCTTGGCTGCGCGCAGCCGGTCCAGGCCGAGCCGGGTGGTGGTGGTGACCAGCCAGGCTTCGGGGTCGCGGACGGCCGCCGGGTCGGCGCCGGACCAGCGCAACCAGGCATCCTGGACCACGTCTTCGGCGTCCGCGCGACTGCCGAGCAGGCGGTAGGCCAGCGCCATCAGGCGCGGACGGTGGGTCTGGAAAGCGGTTTCAGCGTTCATGTGGGCAAGGACGCCGCAGTGGCGCGTGGCGTGACAGAGGGTGTGCGTGGATAGTGCAGGCCAGCGGCCGGCACTACCACCCTGCGGCCGGGGGAGGGGGTAAAATGGGGGGATTACCCCCGCCAGCCTCCAGCAAGCGAGCAAGTCGTGACATCGATCAAGCAGGAAGACCTCATCCAGTCCATCGCCGACGCGCTGCAGTACATCTCGTACTACCACCCGGTCGACTACATCAAGAACCTTGCCGCCGCCTACGAGCGCGAGGAGTCGCCGGCCGCGAAGGAAGCGATGGCGCAGATCCTGATCAATTCGCGCATGTGCGCCGAAGGCCACCGTCCGATCTGCCAGGACACCGGCATCGTCACCGTGTTCCTGGAAATCGGCATGGACGTGCGTTGGGACGACGCCACCATGGGCGTGGAAGACATGGCCAATGAAGGCGTGCGCCGTGCCTACATGCACCCGGACAACAAGCTGCGCGCTTCGGTGCTGGCTGATCCGGCCGGCAAGCGCATCAACACCAAGGACAACACCCCGGGCGTGGTCAACGTCAAGGTGGTGCCGGGCAACACCGTCGACGTCATCGTCGCCGCCAAGGGTGGTGGTTCGGAAGCCAAGACCAAGTTCGCCATGCTCAACCCGTCCGATTCCATCGTCGACTGGGTGCTGAAGACCGTGCCGACCATGGGCGCCGGCTGGTGCCCGCCGGGCATGCTCGGCATCGGCATCGGCGGCACCGCCGAGAAGGCGATGCTGCTGGCCAAGGAAGCGCTGATGGAGCCGATCGACATCACCGAGCTGCAGGCCCGTGGTGCGTCCAACCGCATTGAAGAGCTGCGCCTGGAGCTGTACGAGAAGGTCAACGCGCTGGGTATTGGCGCGCAGGGCCTGGGTGGCCTGACCACCGTGCTCGACATCAAGATCAACGATTACCCGACTCATGCGGCCAACCTGCCGGTGGCGATGATCCCGAACTGCGCGGCCACCCGCCATGCGCACTTCACCCTGGATGGCAGCGGCCCGGTGATGCTGGACCCGCCGTCGCTGGAGGACTGGCCGAAGCTGACCTACGATTCGTCCAAGGGCACCCGCGTGGACCTGGACACGATCACGCCGGAAGATGTGGTCAGCTGGAAGCCGGGCCAGACCCTGCTGCTGAACGGCAAGCTGCTGACCGGCCGCGACGCCGCGCACAAGCGCATGGTCGACATGCTCAACAAGGGCGAGGAACTGCCGGTCGATCTGAAGGGCCGCTTCATCTACTACGTCGGCCCGGTCGATCCGGTGCGCGACGAAGTGGTGGGCCCGGCTGGTCCGACCACGGCGACCCGCATGGACAAGTTCACCCGTCAGGTGCTTGAACAGACCGGCCTGCTGGGCATGGTCGGCAAGGCCGAGCGCGGCCCGGCGGCCATCGAGGCGATCCGTGACAACAAGTCGGCCTACCTGATGGCCGTTGGTGGTTCGGCCTACCTGGTGTCCAAGGCGATCAAGGCGGCGAAGGTGGTTGGTTTCGCCGACCTCGGCATGGAAGCGATCTACGAATTCACCGTGCAGGACATGCCGGTGACCGTGGCGGTCGACTCCACTGGTGAATCGGTGCACAAGACCGGCCCGCGCGAATGGCAGGCCCGCATCGGCAAGATTCCGGTGGTGGTGGAGTAATCCCTCCCGTTCCGCTCCAGACAACGGCGCCCGTGTGGCGCCGTTGTTGTATGCAGCCTGCCCGTGGATGGTGTGCTCTGCTAACGTGCGCTGTCTGACGTATTGGAAGAGAGTCCATCGTGCTGCAGTGGTCGCGTGTTTTCGTGTTGCTGGTCGCTGCGCTGGCGTGCAGTGCCTGCGGGCCACGCTATTTCGTCGAACCGCCAACCCACGAAGCGGGGAGGATCTGCGCGTCGGTCTGCGAGAGCCAGAAGGCGACGTGCGACTTCCACAACCGCGCCCGCGCGGAGTCGGATCAGCGCAGCTGCGAAAGCGAGAAGAGCCGGATCATCAGTCGTTGCAGTGGCATCGCCGACGACAGGCAGCGGCACAATTGCGAAGGGGGCAACGGTGCCGGCACCTATTGCGGTTCCCCGGCGCTTCCTTCATGCAGTGCTCCGTACGCCCAGTGCCTGCTCTCCTGCGGCGGCACCGTGAATGAAATCCGCACCGACACCGGCATTCCAGTGTACTGATCGGGGGCGCGCGTCGCTGCCTGCACGAGCGACCGTAGTCTGCTAGGGTCGGCACACCCCTGCACTGGATGTGCCCATGCGCCTGCATCGATCCGTCGCGGCTGTGTTCCTGCTGGTCCTGGCCGGCTGCAGCACAACGTCATCCTACGAAGGTGCGGATTTTTCCGCCTCCTCGCAGTGCCGCATGCAGTGCCAGGCCGACTATCGCAGCTGCATGGCGCGGGGCAGTATCGGCAGCAACGACTTCAGCTGCGAACAACAGATGGCGCCGGCGCCGGACAAACGCTGCAAGGACGTTGCCAACCCCGAGCTGCGCCGTTCCTGTGAACTGAAGACGCACGACTGCGCGATACGCACGCCGATCATGTCCTGTAGCGAAGGCCGCGATACCTGCATGAGCCGCTGCGGCTGAGCAACGATTGCGCGCGTGGGCGCATAATCGGCTGATCCACCTGCACAGGATCTTCCGCATGAGCACCACGCTGTATGGTTCAACCAGTACCGCCGCGCTGGTGGTGCACTGGCTGCTGATCGAGTTGGGCATCGAGCACGAACTGGTGCTGCTGGATTTCGACGCGCGCGAGCACAAGTCGGCGGAGTACCTGGCGCTGAATCCGGCCGGTGTGGTGCCGACGCTGCTGATCGATGGCTTGGTACTGACCGAAGCGGCGGCGATCGCGCTGTATCTGGCTGACCGCCATCCGGAGGCCAACCTGCTGCCCGCACTGGGCACGCCGCAGCGCGCCGATGCCTACCGCTGGATGTTCTGGTGTGCCAATACGCTGCAGCCGGCCTATCGTGCCTGGTTCTATCCGCATGAAATGGCGGGCGAGGCAAATATCGAAGCGAGCCGCGAGATGGCCCGTCAGCGCCTTGAGGCGGCCTGGCAGCAGGTCGCCACGCACCTGCAGGCGCATGGCCCCTACCTGCTGGGCACCACGCCCTGCGTGGTCGACTACATGCTGGTGATGCTGATGCGCTGGTCGCGCAACATGCCGAAGCCCAGCGACACCTGGCCTGTGCTCAAGGCACATGCCACGTCGATGAAGGCGCGCCCGGCGTTCGCCGAGGTATACCGCCGCGAAGGCATCACCGACTGGCGGTAAACAGAAAAGGGACGGAGGGGATTAAGTCGTTTGTGCACAAACGACTTAATCCCCTCCGTCCCCTTCTCCGTTACAGGATCTCCAGCACCGTTTCCGGTGGACGGCACAGCCGGGTGCCCTTGGGCGTGCGCACCACGGGGCGGTTGATCAGGCGCGGGTGTGCGGCCATCGCGGCCAGCAGCGTGGCCTCGTCCGCATCTTCCAGGCCCAGTTCGGTGAACTGTGCTTCCTTGCTGCGCACCAGCGCCTGCGCGTCCAGGCCGGATTCGGCCAGCACCTGGCGCAGTGTGGCCACATCGGGTGGATTGCCGAGGTACTCGATTACCTCCGGCTCGAAGCCGGCATCGCGGATCAGCTTCAGTGCGCCGCGCGAATTGCTGCAGGCCGGGTTGTGCCAGATCGTCACGTCCATCAGAACCACTCCAGCAGGGACACGCCCACGCCCACGTAGGTGGCCTTGTGGTTGTAGTCGATCAGGCTTTCGCCGTAGCCGTCGAAGATCTGCACGTGGCCGCGCAGCAGGTTGCTGATCGGGAAGCCGTAATCCAGCTGCAGGGCGCCGTGCGAACGGCTGCCGGTACGCAGCGAATGGCGTGCCATCAACGAGACTTCGTGGCCGTTGCGGTTCCAGGTCAGGGTCGCATCACCGCGGCCCATGTAGTCCTCGATGTCCGGATTGTTGTCGTCGCTGCGGGTCTCGGGAATGCGGTACCACGGCCGCAGCACCAGCGCCCAGTTCTCGCGGTCCAGGCCGATGTTGAGCATGACCCGGTTCCAGCTGCGCGACAGCGGATCGGCGCGGCCGTTGGACTGGTGGTTCAGCGCGATGCCGGTCATGCGGCCGCGCCAGCCACCGATCGAGTAGCCGTTGCGGAACACCATCATCACTTCCGGCTCGTAATTGGTTTCGCGGAACGGGCGCGAATCCTCGCCGTTGTAGGCCTGCCAGCGCGAGCTCTGGGTATAGCCGGCCCAGATGTCGCCGTTGTCGCCGAACAGGTTCTCGGCGATCTTGGTCTTGAAGCTGATCTGGAACTTCAGTTCGGCGCTGTCCAGCACCTGCGGCGTGGTGACCGTGTTGGCCGGATTCGGCGAATGCGGCGTGGTGTTGCGGTCGCTGGTCCAGAACGCCGGCAGCAGGTACACCGGCTTGTAGGCACGCAGCTGGAATGGGCCGAGCTTGGAGTCCTCGGCCAGTTCCCAGCGGCTGTCCAACAGCGAACCGCGGCCGGCATTGGCCAGCGCGCTGTCCGGCGCAGCGGGGCGGAACAGGTCGCTGACCCGCTCGCGCAGTTTCTCTTCGCCTTGGCTCACGCGTGCGGTCTGGCGTTCTTCGCGACGGGCCTGCGCGGCCGCCTCGGCAGCGGCATCGGCGGCGGCCGTGGCCTGCGGCGTATGCGCGAACAGGCGGTCATAGCAGGCCAGGCGCGCCGCGTCAGTGGTGATGGCGGCACACGCCGCGGGCGAGGTATCGGTGCTGGGCACGAATTCCTGCGCGGCCAATGGGGCACTGGCCAGGGCCAGCGCCAGCGGCGCAAGGCGGGGAAGCAGCGGGGGGAGGGTCATTCCAGCAGGCCCTTCGGTGAATACGGGAATCGCACAGTGTGGCGGCTGTACCGCATCGCGGCCAGCCCCCACGGTTTATGCACGGCCACCGCGTGCGCGCGGCGTGAAGACGGTGCGGCTTACAGGAACCAGGCGAAGGCGAACAGGCCCAGCATCGCGATCACCACAGCCAGTTTCAGCGCCAGGCCGAGCAGGATGCCGAGCCAGGTGGCCAGACCCACCTTGGTCGAGCGGCCCAGTTCACGGGTGTGCCAGTACTCGCCGGCCAAGGCGCCGATCAGGGGCCCGGCAAAGAGGCCGATCGGCATGAAGAACAGCCCGACGATGCTGCCGACGAACGTGCCCCACAGCGCCTTGCGGCTGGCACCGACCCGCTGCGCACCCACCACTGTGGCCAGTACGTCCACCAGCAGCGAGAGCAGGGTCAGTACGCCCAGCGCGACCAGGGTCGGCCAGCCGACGTGGGCGAAGCCGTCGGCCCACGCCGCCAGCAGCAGTCCGATGAACACCAGCGGGATGCCGGGGAGGGCCGGAAGGATGATTCCGGCGATGCCGACGAGGACAAAAATGACCGCTAGCAGATATAAGATGAATGAGAGTCCCATGCTGTCCCGTATGGTGGTCGTTTTGGGGTTGACAGTGAAAGATTTTGCCAGTTGCTTTTTCGTTTTGGGCGGGTTAAGTTGCAGTCGCTGAGCTTGGCAAGGTCACCGTGGATCGTGGCCTGATGAAGCAAGATCTTCCCGATCCGCTGCATCGATGCACCTCGCTTCCCCCTTGCTTGTCAGCCGCCCACCAGGCGTTTCCTACAACAAGAGAGAGTCACCAGGGAGTTAGTGAGATGTCTGATCGCGAGACCGGTACCGTCAAGTGGTTCAACGATGCAAAGGGCTTCGGCTTCATCAGCCGTGAAAACGGCGAAGACGTGTTCGTGCACTTCCGTGCCATCCAGACCCAGGGCTTCAAGAGCCTGAAGGAAGGCCAGAAGGTCACCTTCACCGTCGTGCAGGGCCAGAAGGGCCTGCAGGCCGACGCCGTTCAGCCGACCTGATCGCGCTGCATACCGTCAAATGAAAAGGCCCGCGCAAGCGGGCCTTTTCTTTGCCATCGGCCCGATGCAGGTCAGCGCAGGATGACCTTGCCGTTGACCACGCGCACGTAGGTGTTCTCGCGGATGCCGCCGAGGTCGCGCTGGTTGACCACGATGGTGCGGCCATCGTCCATGCGCACGCTGATGTCGTAGGTGTCGCTGGTCACGTTCTTCTGGATCTGGTTGCCGGCCAGTGCGCCACCGACCGCGCCCGCAGCGGCGGCGATGTTCTTGTTGCCACGGCTGCCGCCGGTATGGTCGGAGATTTCGTGGCCGGCCACGGCGCCGACGATGCCGCCCAGGATCGCGCCGGTCGCGCTGGGCGCGGTACGGCCGGACTGCACGGTGTTGATGCGGGTCACGATGCCGCAGTCGGCGCAGCGGCCCTGGTTGTAGCCACCATTGTTGCCGTAGCCGCCATTGTTGTAGCCGTTGTTGTAACCACCACCGCCGTAGCCGGGCGAGGTGGCACAGCCAGCCAGGGCAAGGGTAGCGATGGCGCTGGCGGCGATGAGCTGGATCTTCATGGGGCGTCTCCTGGCCGTGAAGGCGGGTGTCTGGGGTGGTACTGCGTCATGCAGCAGGGTGGACGAATCGTCCCCTTTTGAACGTGAACAAGGCGCCAACCGCGCAGGCCTTGTCCGGCTGCAGGATGAATGCGGCTCAGCGGAAGTCCTGGTGGCAGGCGCGGCAGTCGGCCTGCACCGTTTCCACCACCCGGGCCAGGGCCGTGCAGTCGCTGGGCGGCGCCGCCAGAGCGGCGTTGAGGTTGCCGCGCAGCTGGCTGGCATGCTGCTGGAACTGCGCGCTGTCCTTCAGCCCGGGAAAGGCCAGGTCCAGGTCGTTGGACAGCAGGCGCATCGCCTGCAACCGCGGCACGCTGTCGGCCAGGCTGCAGCGGTTCTGCTGCTGGGCCTGCTGCAGCAGCTGTGATTGCCGTTGCATCACCTGCATCAGGCTGTCCGGGAACGGATCGCGGCGGGCCTGCAGGGCGCGGCCGACCATCACCGTGGCGATCAGGCCGATCAACAGGCCCAGGCCGAGCACGAACAGATAGCGGTAGGCGGTGGACGGGCGGCGGGGCGGGCTGGCGTTCATGGCGGGCTCTCCGGACGTGCAACGGTGGGTTCGATGCCGGCGCGCTGCAGGCGCTGGCGCCTGCACGTTAAAATAGCCGGATGAACGAACAGGTCAAACAACGCTTCGCCGGCATCGAACGGCTGTATGGCGTGGGCGCACTCGAGCGCCTGCAGAGCAGCCGCGTGGCGGTGGTGGGCATGGGTGGCGTTGGCTCGTGGGTGGTGGAGGCATTGGCCCGTTCGGCGGTCGGTCACCTGACCCTGATCGATGCCGATGACATCTGCGTGTCCAACACCAACCGGCAACTGCCGGCGATGGAAGGCAACTACGGCCGCAACAAAGCCGAAGCGATGGCCGAACGCTGCCGCGCGATCAACCCGGACATCGCGGTCGATGCCGTACAGGCGTTCCTGACGGTGTCGAACATGGCCGAACTGCTGGACCGTGGCTTTGATCTGGTGATCGATGCCTGCGACAGCTTCCGGGTCAAGGTCGAGACGATTGCCTGGTGCCGCCGCCGCAAGCTGCCGCTGCTGACCGTGGGTGCCGCCGGTGGCCGCACCGATCCCACCCTGGTGCGCATCCGCGATGTCTCGCGCACCGAGCACGACGCCATGCTGGCGTTGATCCGCAAGAAGCTGCGCAGCGAGTTCAACTTTCCGAAGAATGCCAAGCGCTACTTCGGCGTGCCGGCGGTGTATTCGCTGGAGAATGTGAAGTACCCGCAGGCCGATGGCAGCGTCTGTGGCATCCGCCCGAACCTGGGCGCAGATGCGGCATTGAAGCTGGACTGCGGCGCGGGCCTGGGTGCGGCGACCCACATCACCGGTGCGTTCGCGTTCGCGGCGGTCGGCAAGGCGCTTGAAATGCTGCTGGAGCCGAAGAAGGTGAAGGCCGAAGTGGTCGAGGATCACGCTGACGCGTGATGGTAGTGCCGGCCGCTGGCCGGCAACTCCGGAATGATTGAATCAGCGCAGATGCCGGCCAGCGGCCGGCACCTACCGTTGCATTGCGGGCAGCGCGAACAGCCGCCGCGCGTTCTCCGTCGTGGCCTGGGCCACCGCGTCCAGCTCCATCCCGCGTAGCGCCGCCACGTGGCGGGCGATGATCGCCAGCCGTGCCGGTTCGTTGCGCTGGCCGCGGATGCCGGCGTCAGGCTGGTCCGGGGCGTCGGTCTCCAGCAGCAGCTGTTCCAGCGGCATCTCGCGCACCAGCCGCTGCAGGCGTTGCGCGCGTTCGTAGGTCAACGGGCCGCCGAGCCCGAGCAGGAAGCCCTGCCTGTGCAGTTGCGCTGCCTGTTCCGGACTGCCGGAAAAGCTGTGCACCACGCCGCGCAGGCCACCGACGAGACGGATCGCGGCGATCACCGCATCCACCGCGCGCCGTGCATGCACGATCACCGGCAGCTCGAACTCACGGGCCAGTTCCAGCTGACCGATGAAATATGCCTGTTGCGCCTCGGCATCCAGGCCTTCAACGAAAAAGTCCAGACCACATTCGCCGATCGCGCAGGGGCGTTCGCGTTCGATCCACTCGCGCAGCAGCGGCAGGTGCCCAGGCTGGTGCTCGGCCAGGAACATCGGATGCAGGCCGTAGGCTGGGTACAGCCCCGGCGCCTGCTGGCAGACCTCGCGCAGCTTCGGCCAGCTGGCTGCGGTCACCGCCGGCACCACCTGCTGGTGCACGCCAGCGGCCTGCGCACGCTCGACCACCGCGGCGCGGTCGCGGTCGAACTCGCTGGCGTCCAGATGGCAGTGGCTGTCGACCAGCAGGCTCAATGCTGCTCCAGCGGCGGAGGCGTGGTGGCGTTGCGGCGCTTCCAGTTGGCCAGCAGCAGGGTGCCGAAGCCGAGCACCAGCTCATCGACGAACGGAATCGGGTCCGGGATGAACAGGGTCAGCGCGAACAGGCCCGCGGTGAGCTTGAACAGGGTGGGGTAGCGCAGCCGGCGCGCCCATTGCAGTACCGGCAGCAGCATCGGGTTGGCCATGGCGGGGGTCCTCCTGGGGAATATGCAAACGCTACCACGGGCCCAGCATTTCCCGATGCTGAATGGGTTACGGGAATGAGCAGGAAATGTGGAGATTCCGTTCAGGCAGCGCATGCTGCAATCTGGTTCGAGAACGTTGCGGATGGTCCGCAAGGAGCAGGTCATGAAAAGCACAACTACAACTGTCCTGGTCGCAGCGGGCGCGCTGCTGGTCGGTGGCATCGCCACTGCCGCCTTCATGAAGAGTGGCGACAAATCGCCCGATTCCATCAGCGCCGGAACCCCCAATAGTGAATCGCGCCTGGTCGATGGCAACGCCACCGACGATGGCGCGCGTGGTGACACTCTCGACCCGACCGCACCGCGTGGGCTGGAATATGCCGATGTGCTGAAGGTCGACCCGATCACCGAGAAGCAGAAGGCCTACGCCACCGTGATCGGCACCGACGCGGTGCGTGAGACCTCCACCACCCAGACCCCGCATGAAGTCTGCCAGGACGTGACGGTGCAGGAGCGCCTGCCGGAACGTGACGGCAACGTCGGCGGTACCGTGGTCGGTGCTGTGGTGGGTGGCCTGCTGGGCAACCAGGTCGGCGGCGGCAATGGCAAGAAGGCCGCCACTGCGGCCGGCGCGGTGGCCGGTGGCTTCATCGGCAACCAGATCGACAAGCGCCATGTGGGTGGCCGCGTGGTCAACCGCACCGAGCGCCAGTGCCACACCGAGACCGCGACCTCCGAGTCGAGCCGCGTCACCGGCTACAACGTGACCTACCGCAACGAGGATGGCACCACCGGTACCATGCGCATGGCCAGCAAGCCGGGCAACCGCATTGCCATGGGTACCAACGACGTGGTGAAGGGCTACAACGTGACCTACCGCTACGACGGCGCCGAGAAGACGGTGCGCATGGACAACAAGCCGGCCAGCGATCGCCTGCCGGTGGTCGACGGCCAGCTGGTCACGCAGACCGCTGCTGCCGGTGCCACGGCGGCCAGCACGCGCCAGTAATCCAGATGCCGCATGCAGTACCTGACGGGCCGGCTTATGCCGGCCCGTTTCGTTGCAGCCGGCGAAATTCATCCGCGCGGGGCGCGAATCCACCATCATGGACGCTTCCTTCGACATGGAGCCGGCATGAGCATCTTCGACCTGCGCATCGAAACCGAACGGCTGATCCTGCGGCCGCTGCTGCGCGAGGACTACGAGCCGTATCTGGCGTTCTGCGCCGACGAGGAAACGATGCGCACCCTTGGTGGCGTGCAGCCGCCTTCGGTGGCCTGGCGTGGCTTCTGCAGCCTGGCCGGCGCCTGGCAGCTGTTTGGCTTCTCGATGTTCAGCGTGATCGAGAAATCCAGCGGTGACTGGATCGGGCGGATGGGGCCCTGGCAACCGCAGGACTGGCCCGGTACCGAGGTCGGCTGGGGCATCCGTCATGCCAGCTGGGGCCGGGGCTATGCGCCGGAAGCGGCGGTCGCAGCAATCGATTGGGCGTTCGACACGCTGGGTTGGGACGAAGTGATCCACACCATCGCCGAGAACAACGACAACTCGCGGGCCGTGGCGCGCAAGCTCGGCAGCACCCTGCTGCGCATGGGGGAGTTGCCAGCGCCGTACAACGACAAGCCGATGCAGATCTGGGGCCAGTCGCGCGAGCAGTGGCGGCAGCGCGCGCGCTGATCGTTGCCCGGTAGTGCCGGCCGCTGGCCGGCAATCGCACGAATCTGCCGCAACGCGGTTGCCGGCCAGCGGCCGGCACTACCGTGTTGCCATGCTGCACCCGCGCTTGGCATTCCCCGGCGCGCTTGCCAGACTGCACGCAGCTGGCCGCCGGCCGGATCCGATGGAGCAGGCGATGGTGGAAGAGCGCGTCCCGTTGACGGTGCATGGCATGTCGGTCTCGGGCAATTGCCACAAGGTGCGCCTGCTGCTGGAGCAGCTCGGCAGCCGCTACCGCTGGGTGGAGGTGGACAGCGCCCATGGCCAGACCCACACCCCCGAATTCCTGGCGTTGAATCCGAATGCCAAGGTGCCGCTGATCGTCCGCGACGACGGCCGCGTGCTGACCGAATCCAACGCGATCCTGTTCTGGCTGGCCGAGGGCACGCCGTACCTGCCCACCGATGGCTGGGAGCGCGCGCAGGCGTTGAGCTGGATGTTCTTCGAGCAGTACACGCACGAGCCGTGCGTGGCGGTGGCGCGCTTCATCCGTGGCTGGACCCCCTCTGATTCACCGCGCCGCGCCGAACTGCCGCGCCTGCACGAGCGCGCCGCCACCGCGCTGGCAGTAATGGAGCAACATCTGCGCGAAGCGCAGTGGTTCACCGGCAACGGATATGGCGTCGCCGATATCGCGCTGTTTGCCTATACCGACGTGGCGGGAGAGGGCGGTATCAGCCTGCAGCCATTCCCGGAAGTGCGTGGCTGGCTGCAGCGCGTGCGTGAACAACCGCGCTTCCTGCCGATGCCGGCCGTGACTGCCGAAGTGCGCTCGCGATTCGAGGCTGCGTGACTCTTACCAGGGTGACCCCCACAGGGTAGCGCCTGGCCAACGCCGGGCGGAATGCAACAACGACACGGAGGGTGTTCGATGTTCGCTGTGGTTCCAGATCCGATTCCCGCACGCATGCGCGTGCTCAACCGCGCCGAAGTGTGCGACGTCAACTTCCTCGATGCGGTACGTGGCTGGCGCGGCACCCCGCGTCCGCGCCCGGCACCGGATGCGCCGATCCTGCCGGGCAGCACGCTCACTGCCGCCGCGTTTGGCGAGCTGTTCGATTCGCAGCTGGCCAGCCGCCAGCTGGACCTGATGGCACGCGTGCTGCGCGTGCAGAACAAGGTCTTCTACACCATCGGTTCCTCCGGCCACGAGGGCAACGCGCTGCTGGCGCGGGCCTGCCGGCATACCGATCCAGCCTTCCTGCACTATCGCTCCGGTGCCTTCATGGCCGAGCGTTCGCGCCAGCTGCCGGGCATCGATCCGCTGCGCGATGCCGCACTGTCTTTCGCCGCCAGCGCCGATGACCCGGCCAGCGGGGGCCGCCACAAGGTGTGGGGCAGCAAACCGTTGTGGGTGCTGCCGCAGACCTCGACCATCGCGTCGCACCTGCCGAAAGCGCTGGGCACCGCGCTGGCCATCGAGAGCGGCAAGCGCCTGGGGCAGCCGTTGCCGATCCCGGCCGACAGCATCGTGCTGTGCTCGTTCGGCGACGCCTCGGCCAACCATGCCACCGCGCAGACCGCGTTCAACACCGCGATGTGGTCGGCCTACCAGAAGCTGCCGGCGCCGATCCTGTTCGTCTGCGAGGACAACGGGCTGGGCATTTCAGTGAAGACGCCGGAAGGCTGGATTGCCGAGCGCTTCAGCCGCCAGCCGGGGCTCGACTATTTCTTCGCTGATGGTCTCGACCTGGCCACCGGGCACGCCCAGGTGCAGGCGGCGGTGGAGCACTGCCGGCGCACGCGGCGGCCCACCTTCCTGCATCTGCGAACCACCCGCCTGATGGGCCACGCCGGCACCGATTTCGAGGTGGAATGGCGCGCGCTGCCGGAGCTGTGCGCGGCCGAGGCGCAGGATCCGCTGCTGCGCTCGGCGCAGATCGCGATGGAGTCGGGCTGGATGGATGCGGCCACCATCGAAGTGGCCTACGAGACGATGCGCGCGCGCTGCATGGCCGCGGCGGCGGATGCCGAAGGCCGCCCGACGCTGCAGTCGCTACAGGAGGTGATGGCGCCGCTGGCGCCGTACACACCGGCGGCGGTGCAGGCCGAAGCGCTGCGCGAGGTGCCCGCTGATGCGCGCGAAGCACTGTATGGCGGTGCGGAGACCCTGCCTGAGCGGCAGCCACCGCGGCACCTCGCCATCCAGATCAACCACGGCCTGCAGGAGCTGCTGGCCAAGTATCCGCAGAGCCTGCTGTTCGGCGAGGACGTCGCGCAGAAGGGCGGGGTCTACACCGTCACCAAGGACCTGCTGCGCCGCTTCGGCCCGCGCCGGGTGTTCAACACCCTGCTGGACGAGACCATGATCCTGGGCATGGCGCAGGGCCTGGCCAACATGGGCATGCTGCCGATTCCGGAGATCCAGTACCTGGCCTACCTGCACAACGCCATCGACCAGGTGCGCGGCGAAGCGTGCTCGCTGCAGTTCTTCTCCAATGACCAATACCGCAACCCGATGCTGGTTCGGGTGGCCGGGCTGGGCTACCAGAAAGGCTTCGGTGGCCACTTCCACAACGACAATTCGATCACCGCGCTGCGCGACATTCCCGGCCTGGTGGTCGGTTGCCCGTCGCGCGGCGACGATGCGGTGATGATGCTGCGCACGTTGGCGGCGCTGGCGCGGGTGGACGGGCGGGTGGCGGTGTTCCTGGAGCCGATCGCGCTGTACATGAGCAAGGACCTGCATGCGCCGGGCGATGGCCAGTGGCTGTTCGACTACCCCGCCCAGGGCCAGGCGCTGGTGCCGGGCGAAGGGCGGGTCTATGCGCCGGAGGCAGGCGACCTGGTGGTCTACACCTATGGCAACGGCGTGCCGATGGCGCTGCGCGCGGCGCGGGCAATCGAGCAGCAGCTGGGCTGGCAGGTGCGGGTGGTCGACCTGCGCTGGCTGGTGCCGCTGGATGCCGGCTTCATCGCCAGTCAGGCGGCCAGTGCGCGGCGGGTGCTGGTGCTGGACGAGGGCCGCCATAGTGGCGGGGTGGGCGAGGGCGTGGTCACCGCCCTGGTCGAGGCCGGCTTCGGCCACCTGCCGCTGCGCCGGGTCTGCGGTGCCGATACCTATACGCCGCTGGCGGGGGCAGCAATGTTCGGGCTTCCAAGCGACAATGCGGTGATTGGCGCCGCCCTTGAACTGGCGCAGGAACCTTGATGCATGTGTGGATTGGCGGGAATGTTGTTGCCGGCGCCGGTGGCGTCGGCCGAGGTGCTGCAGGCGCAGGTCCTGGCCATGGGCGAGGCGCTGCACCACCGCGGGCCGGATGATGGCGGCAGCTGGGTCGATGCCGGGGCCGGCATCGCGCTGGCGCACCGTCGGCTGAGCATTCTCGACCTGTCGCCGCTGGGCCACCAGCCGATGGCCTCGTCCGATGGTCGCTACGTGATGGCTTACAACGGCGAGGTCTACAACTTCGCCGCCCTGCGTGCCGAACTGGAGCCGCTGGGGCGCGCCTTCCGTGGGCACTCCGACACCGAGGTGCTGCTGGCAGCGATCCTGCAGTGGGGCATGGAAGACACCCTGCAGCGCTGCAACGGCATGTTCGCCATTGCGCTGTGGGACCGCCAGGAGCAGTGCCTGTGGCTGGCCCGCGACCGTGTCGGCAAGAAGCCGCTGTACTACGGCTGGGCCGGCGACACGCTGGTGTTCGGTTCGGAACTGAAGGCGCTGTGGCAGCACCCGGCCTTCGACAACGACATCGACCGTGACGCCCTGACCCTGCTGCTGCGGCTGGATTACATTCCGGCGCCGCACAGCATCCACCAGCGCTGCTACAAATTGATGCCCGGGCGCGTGCTGCGCCTGGATGCGGAAGCCGTGGCGGCGGGTGCGGCCGCGCACCGGCCGGAACAGGCGCAGCGCCCGTACTGGGATGCGCGTGCGCGCATGCAGGCGGCGCTGGCTGCGCCGTTCCAGGGCCGCATCGAGGAAGCCGAGGAGCAGCTGGACGGGCTGCTGCGTGACGCGGTGGCGCTGCGCATGGTGGCCGACGTGCCGGTGGGCGTGTTCCTGTCCGGCGGCACCGATTCGTCGCTGGTGGCCGCGCTGATGCAGGCACAAAGTGGCCAGCCGGTGCACAGCTTCAGTATCGGGTTCACCGGTTCGGGCCACGACGAGGCGCCGCTGGCCAAGGAACTGGCCGCGCATCTGGGCTGCGACCACACTGAACTCTACGTCAGCGGTGCCGATGCGTTGGCGGTGGTGCCGCAGTTGCCGGCGATGTTCGACGAACCCTTCGCCGATGCCTCGCAGGTGCCGACCGCGCTGGTCGCCCGCCTGGCGCGGCAGGGCGTGACCGTGGCGCTGTCCGGCGATGGTGGCGATGAGCTGTTCTTCGGCTATACCCGCTATGTACGCGCGCTGCGCAACTGGCAGATGCTGGGCCGTGTGCCGGGGCCGCTGCGGCGCTGGATGGGCGCGCGCTCCCAGCAGGGCGAGGCCTCGCGTACCGGCGGCCTGGCCGCGCTGTTGGCAGAATCCGGCGCGCGTGGCATCGGTGACGTGTACCGCAACCGCATCTCGCGCTGGCGCGACCCGGCGGCGGCAGTGCCCGGGGCGCAGGCCGCGGGCAGCTTCTACGACCTGGCCGACCCGTTGCACGGTGCCGGCACACCGGCCGATGCGATGATGCTGGCCGATTACGTGACCTACCTGCCGGATGACCTGCTGTGCAAGGTCGACCGCACCTCGATGGCGGTCAGCCTGGAAGCCCGCGCACCGCTGTTGGATTCTCGCGTGGCCGAGTTCGCCTGGTCGCTGCCGCTGGGCTTCAAGCGCAGTGAAACCACCAGCAAGGTGCTGCTCAAGCGCGTGCTGGGCCGTTATGTGCCGCAGTCGATGGTGCACCGGCCCAAGCGTGGCTTCGGCGCGCCGGTCAGTGACTGGCTGAAGGGCGACCTGCGGCCGTGGGCCGAAGACCTGCTGCAGCCCGCGCGGCTGGAGCAGGAGGGCGTGCTGTCGGCGGCCGCGGTACAGCCGCTGTGGCAGCAGTTCCTCGGCGGCCAACGCAAGTGGCATACCCATCTGTGGAACGTGCTGATGTTCCAGGCCTGGCAGGCGCATTGGCGGCAGGTGCGCGCGGGCGTGACCGGCGGCTGATCTTCACCGGCATGCAAGGGCCCGGCGACTAGGCTGGGCCTCCCGCACCGTGAGGAGTATGTCCCGATGTCCGTCCCCACCATCGCCGTGTTCGTCGGCAGCCTGCGCAAGGATTCCTGCAACCGCAAACTGGCCCATGCGCTGGAGAAGATTGCCGGCGACCGTGCGCGCTTCCAGTACGTGCAGATCGGTGATCTGCCGCTGTACGACCAGGACTTCGATGGCCACTATCCGGCGCAGGGTACCCGGCTGAAGGACCAGGTCCGTGCCGCCGATGCGGTGCTGTTCGTGACCCCGGAATACAACCGGTCGGTGCCGGGCGTGCTGAAGAACGCCATCGATATCGGCTCGCGCCCCTACGGTGACAGCGCGTTTGCTGGCAAACCGGCGGCGGTGATCGGCGCCTCCATCGGCCAGATCGGCACCGCCGTGGCCCAGCAGCACCTGCGCAACAGCCTGGCCTTCCTGGACATGCACGTGCTCGGCCAGCCCGAGGCGTTCATTCATTTCAAGGACGGCCTGATCGATGCCGATGGCACGGTCCACAATGAAGGCACGCAGAAATTCCTGCAGGGCTACGTGGACCGGTTCCTGGCGCTGATCGCGGTTCACGTCAAGGGCGATTGACGCCAGCGGTTGCCAGCCCCATCTGCGATAATGTCCGCTCGGGTGCCGCAATGGCGCCCGTCGCAGGCAGTGCGACGCCCCCACGCCAGTCTGGCCAGGCACCGGCGGATATCCCCCGTTTCTCCACGGCTTATCCACAGGCTTGTCCATGGCCGCCGGGGTCGGCGCATGCCTACACTCGTCCGGCCCACTTTCGCAGGAAACACCGCAGCATGTCCGCTCGCCCCGGCTTCCGTTCCAACCGCAGAGAGCGCGGTGATGGCTTCGATCGCGATCGCGATCGCGACGAGTCGCGCATCGACCAGTTGCGGGTACCGCCTCATTCGGTGGAAGCCGAGCAGGCGGTGCTGGGTGGCCTGATGCTGGCCCCTGAGGCCTATGACCGGGTCAATGACCAGCTGACCGAAGGCGATTTCTACCGCCGCGACCACCAGATGATCTATCGCGCGATCCGTGAGCTGTCCGAGCGCGAGCGGCCGTTCGATGCGGTGACCCTGGGCGAGTGGTTCGAATCGCAGGGCAAGATGGAACTGGTGGGCGATGGTGCCTATCTGATCGAACTGGCCAGTACCACGCCGTCGGCGGCCAACATCGTGGCCTACGCCGAGATCGTGCGTGACAAGGCGGTGCTGCGGCAGCTGATCCAGGTGGGTACCGACATCGTCAACGACGGTTTCCAGCCCGAGGGACGAGAGAGCAGCGAGCTGCTGGCCTCGGCGGAAAAGAGCGTGTTCGCCATCGCCGAACAGGGCGCACGCGGCCGTACCGATTTCGTGGCGATGCCCGGTGCATTGAAGGATGCCTTCGAAGAGCTGCGCAGCCGCTTCGAGAACGGCGGCAACATCACCGGCCTGCCGACCGGCTACAACGATTTCGATGCGATGACCTCCGGCCTGCAGCCGACCGACCTGATCATCCTTGCCGCGCGCCCGGCCATGGGCAAGACCACCTTCGCACTGAACATCGCCGAGTACGCGGCGATCAAGTCGAAGAAGGGCGTGGCGGTGTTCTCGATGGAAATGTCGGCATCGCAGCTGGCGATGCGCCTGATTTCCTCCAACGGCCGCATCAACGCACAGCGCCTGCGTACCGGCCAGCTGGAAGACGAGGACTGGAGCCGCGTCACCAGCGCGATCAAGATGCTGAAGGAAACCAAGATCTTCATCGACGACACGCCTGGCGTGTCGCCGGAAGTGCTGCGCTCCAAGTGCCGCCGCCTCAAGCGCGAACATGACCTGGGCCTGGTGGTGATCGACTACCTGCAGCTGATGAGCGTGCCGGGCAACAGCGAAAACCGCGCGACCGAAATCTCGGAGATCTCGCGTTCGCTGAAGGGCCTGGCCAAGGAACTGCACGTGCCGGTGATCGCGTTGTCGCAGCTCAACCGCTCGCTGGAAACGCGTACCGACAAGCGCCCGGTGATGGCCGATCTTCGCGAATCGGGCGCAATCGAGCAGGATGCGGACATGATCGTCTTCATCTACCGCGACGATTACTACAACAAGGAAAATTCGCCGGACAAGGGCCTGGCCGAGATCATCATCGGCAAGCACCGTGGCGGCCCGACCGGGTCGTGCAAGCTGAAGTTCTTCGGCGAGTACACCCGCTTCGACAACCTGGCCCACGACTCGGTCGGTTCATTCGAATAACCGTAGTGCCGGCCGCTGGCCGGCAACCACCCCACGGCCGGCAAACCATTCGAAACGCCAAACGTCCGTATGTGGCGTGTAAATGACATGTAACGCGACGCTTTTACGATTCCGCCGCTGCTGCCCTTCGACGCCGCCCTTCGGCGTCCAGCGTGCCCAAGGAATCCGCCCCCATGCCGTCCCACGCTCCGCTTCGCCGCAATCTGCTGGCCCTGCTGGTCTGTGCTTCGCTGCCGTCGCTGGCTGCCGCTGAAACCGCCCCCGCCACCGACGCACAGTCGGCCACCACCCTCGATTCGGTCTCGGTGATCGGCCGCGGTGAAGCGCGCCAGGTGCAGCGCGTGACCGCCGAGGACATGAAGGTGCTGCCGCCGGGTGCCAATCCGCTGAAGCTGCTTGCGACCAAGCCGGGCGTGCATTTCGAATCGGCCGATGCCACAGGCGCCTACGAATGGTCCACCACCATCAGCCTGCGTGGCTTCAACCAGAACCGCCTGGGCTACACCCTCGATGGCATCCCGCTGGGCAACATGGCCTATGGCAACAGCAACGGCCTGCATATCAGCCGCGCGGTGATCAGCGAGAACCTGGGCGGTGCGGAGGTCTCCACCGGCATCGGCGCACTGGGTACGCCGTCCACCAGCAACCTCGGCGGCGTGTTCCAGTTCTACTCGATCGATCCGTCCACCGAGTATGGGGTCGTGCTGGCACAGAGCTTTGGTAGTGACAGCGCACGCCGCAGCTATGCACGCCTCGATACCGGCGAGCACCAGGGCTTTGCCGCCTACCTGTCCGGCGTGTATTCGGAAGGTAACAAGTGGAAGGGCAAGGGCTCGCAGGAGCTGAAGCAGTTCAACGGCAAGGCCACCTACAACTTCGGAACGGACAGCAAGATCACCGCGCTGTTCAACGCCTCGCGCCGGGTCGAGGCCGATTACCAGGATCTGTCGCTGGAAATGATCGATCGCCTCGGCTGGGACTGGGACAACTACGCGCCGGACTGGGACCGCGCCGTCGCCGCCGCACGCGGCAAGTTCAGCGGCGGCGTCAACAGCCCGTGGGATGCGTACTACTCCGGCCACGGCCTGCGCAACGATGACCTGTCCAGCATTGCCGGCGATTTCGGCCTGAACGAGTCGATGCGCTTGAAGGTCAACGTCTACAACCACAGCAACCGTGGCCAGGGCCACTGGTTCAGCCCGTCCAATCCGTCGAACCCGGGCACCAGCCGCGAGATTCCGATCTCGATCCGCACCACCGAGTACGCGATCGACCGTACCGGCGTGACCTCGGCGTTCACCTGGAACGTCGGTGGCCACGAACTGGAAGCCGGCCTCTGGTACGAGGACAACGGCCACAGCGTGCAGCGCAACTTCTACTACATCGACGGCCCGATCACCGACGACTTCTTCCTGCGCAACCCGGACCAGCGCGTGTGGCACCAGCGCTACACCACCATCACCCGCCAGTTCTACGTGCAGGACCGCTTCCGCCTGTTCGATGACCGCCTGACCATCGACATCGGCGCGAAGTCGCCGCATACCCGCACCAGCGTGCGCACGCCGCTGGGCAGCTATGCCAACAACAGCAGCCTGACCTCGAAGAAGGGCCTGCTGCCGCAGGCCGGCTTCAACTTCAAGCTCAACGAAGGCAACGAGATCTTCGGTTCGTTCGCCAAAAACGTCGCCGCCTATGCGCTGGGCGTGGGCAGCCCGTTCAATGTGCCGCAGGCCGCCTTCGATGCCAGCGCGAAGAACCTGAAGCCGGAACAGTCGCGCACCATCGAGTTGGGTTGGCGTGGCTACGGCCGCGGCTATGAAGCCTCGGTGGCGGTGTACGACGTCAAGTTCGACAACCGTCTGCTGGCCATCGCGCAGTGCGTGGGCATCCTCGGTTGCCCGGCACTGTTCTCCAACGTCGGTTCGGTGACCAGCCGCGGCGCCGAGGCGACCCTGCAGCTGAAGCCGATGCAGGACCTGACCTGGTCCAATGCGCTGTCCTGGAATGACAGCACCTACGACAACGACTACGTGAACAACGGCGTGGTGCCGACCCGCGGCAAGACGACCGTCGACACCCCGGAATGGATGTTCGCCAGCACCCTGGCGTGGACCCCGGGTCCGTGGGACCTGCGGCTGGCCGCCAACCATGTCGGCAAGCGCTATGTGACCTATACCAACGATGTGTCGGTGCCGAGCTACTGGCTGGTCAACGCCTCGGCGGCCTATGACTTCGGCAAGCTCGGCCCGGCGCAGAACCTGACCGTAGCGCTGAACCTGACCAACCTGACCGACAAGCGCTACCTGTCCTCGATCAACACCAATGGCACCTACGCCGCTGACCCGACCCGCAGCCTGGCGACCATGCAGGTCGGCGCGCCGCGCCAGGTGATGGCCACCGCTACCGTGCGCTTCTGATGCGCGGGCCTGTCGATCCGGAAAGCCGTCGTCGCCTGCTGCGCATGGCGTGGCAGGGCACGGGGGCGGCGATCGCGCTGGCGGCGATGCCGGGGCTGGCCACGGCCGGCCCACGGCCGCGGCTGGGGCGCGATCCGTTCACCCTCGGTGTCGCCGCCGGTGATCCGGATCCACAGGGGGCCGTATTGTGGACGCGGCTGGCACCGGACCCGCTCAATGGCGGCGGCATGCCGTCGCGGGCGGTGCCGGTGCGCTGGTTCGTGGCCGAGGACCCGGGCATGCGCCGGCTGGTGCAGCGGGGGACTGCGGCCGCGGTACCCGAGCTGGCGCATTCGGTGCACGTGGAGGTCAACGGCCTGCGCCCAGGCCGCGACTACTACTACCGTTTCGCCTGCGACGGCGATGAGGAAAGCGCGGTCGGCCACTTCCGCACCGCGCCGCCGCTGGACACGCAACTGCAGCAGCTTCGGTTGGCCCTGTGCACCTGCCAGGCCTGGAACAGCGGCTACTACCCGGTCCTGCGCGATATCGCGCAGAGCGATGTCGACCTGGTGCTGCATGCCGGTGACTACCTGTACGAATACAGCCCGCTGCAGAACGCGCGCGGCCGCACACTGGACGCCGAGCGTTTCAGCGGCGAGACCGTCAGCCTGGAGCGCTACCGTGACCAGTACGCGCTGTACAAGCTCGATCCGGATCTGCAGGCCGCGCATGCCGCACACGCGTTCGCGGTGATCTGGGACGACCATGAAGTACAGAATGATTACTCCGGCATCCACCCGGAAAAACCCGGCGTATCAACGGAGGACTTCATCATCCGCCGCGCCGCCGCCTACCGCGCGTTCTACGAGCATCTGCCGATGCGCAGCACGCCTGCGGGCAACGGCGGCCTGCGCGTGCATCGGCGCCTGCGTTACGGCGATCTGGCACAGCTGACCCTGCTCGATTGCCGCCAGTTCCGCCCGGCCAATCCCTGTGGCGTGGGCGAGTCGCCACGCTGTGATGCTGCACTGGACCCGCGCATGAGCATGCTCGGCACGGGCCAGGAGGCGTGGTTCGCGCAGTCGATGGCGGCCGCGCAGGGCACGCGCTGGAACGTGGTGGTGCAGCAGTTGCTGATGGCGCAGCTGCGGCTGGACGGTGGCACGCCACGCGAGCGCTTCTGGAATGACGCCTGGGATGGCTATCCCGCCGCACGTAACCGGCTGCTGCAGGCGATGCAGGCAGGCGGGCAGGGCAATGCCATCGTGCTGGGCGGCGACTGGCATTCCACCTTCGTCAACGACCTGAAGCTGGATTTCGACGCGGCCAGTGCGCCGGTCGTAGCCACCGAATTCATCGCTCCGGCGATCAGCAGTGGCGGCGACGACACGCCATACGGGCCGTACTACGGGCCGTCGATTCCGCAGAACCCGCATATCCGCTATTTCGACGGTGACCGCCGTGGCTGGTGGAAGCTGCAGCTGAACCGGCAGACCGTGGATGCGGAACTGCGCTTCGCCGACAGTGTGCTGCGTGCGAACGCTGCGGTGCGCACCGCGGCGCGTTTCCAGGTGACCCACGGCCGTCCGGGCGCTGTCCCGGTGTAAATCCCTGCGGTTGTGCCGGCCGCTGGCCGGCAACCTCCTGAATCTCCGGTTTCCCCGCAATCGGTTTCATCGCCCTCAGCCCGGGTTTCGTCGCAAACCGTTTGCGGGCGGCCAGGGCGGGGCGCCAAGGTGTCCGCAGGCGGCAGGGTGCCGCCCCAAGGAGACCGTGATGAAGACCCTGTTCGCGCTCGGTGTGTGGTGCCTGCTGTTCGTGCTGTGCTGGCCGCTGGCGATCCTCGCCCTGATCGTCTGGCCGTTCGTGTGGCTGCTGAGCCTGCCGTTCCGCCTGGTCGGCATCACCTTCTCGGCCCTGTTCGCGTTCCTGCGCGCGCTGTTCATGCTGCCGGCGCGCCTGCTCGGTGGCCGAGCGGTGGCTGCATGAGGACGGTGTTGCTGGTGGGTCTGGTCCTGCTTGCGGGTCCGGTACTGGCCACACCGGTGCCGCCGTCCGCATGGCTGGAACGCCAGCAGGCCGCCGCTGCCGATGAGGCGGATGCTGCAGCGGCCAAGGCGGTCAAACCCAAGGAGCGCTGCCGGGTGGTGAAGGAGTGGAAGGGCGGTGAAACCGTGGTCCAGCACCGCATCTGTGACGATCCGCCGAAGAAGCCGGCTGGAAAGGTGTAGCGCCGAGCCGATGCTCGGCTGCTTTTCCCGGGATAGCCGAGCGTGGGCTCGGCTCTACATCATCAACGCCAACAAAAAACCCCGCCGAGGCGGGGTTCCTTGTTTGCAGGCGCGTGCCGACCAACGGTCGGCACCTACCCGGATGCAGATCAGTTCGCCTTGTGGATGGCGCGCTTGCTGACCGCCATCGCCGCGTCGTGGATCACTTCCGACAGCGACGGGTGGGCGTGGCAGATGCGGGCCAGGTCATCGGCCGAGCCGCTGAACTCCATGGTCAGCACACCTTCGTGCACCAGCTCGGAGACGTTGGCGCCGACCAGGTGCATGCCGAGGATGCGATCGGTTTCGGCATGGGCCAGGATCTTCACGAAGCCTGCCGGCTCGATCATCGCCACGGCGCGACCGTTGGCGGCGAACGGGAAGCTGCCAGCCTTGTACGGAATGCCTTCGGCCTTCAGCTGGGCTTCGGTCTTGCCGACCCAGGCCAGTTCCGGCTCGGTGTAGATGACCCACGGGATGGTGTCGAAGTTGACGTGGCCCGGCAGGCCGGCGATCAGCTCAGCCACCGCGATGCCTTCCTCGAAGCCCTTGTGCGCCAGCATCGGGCCGCGCACGCAGTCGCCGACCGCCCACACGCCGTTGACGCCGGTGTGGCAGTGCGCGTCGACTTCGATCTGGCCGCGCTCGTTGATCTTGACGCCGGTGCCTTCGGCCAGCAGGCCCTTGGTGGCGGCGCGACGGCCAACGGCCACCAGCAGCTTGTCCACGGTCAGGGTCTTTTCGCCTTCGCTGTCGGTATAGGTGACAACGACTTCCTTCTTCTTGCCCTTGCCGGTGATCTCGGTCTTGGAGACCTTGGCGCCGAGGCGGATGTCCAGGCCCTGCTTCTTGAATTCCTTGGCAGCGGTCTTGGCCACTTCGGCGTCGGCCACGGCCAGGAACTCCGGCAGTGCTTCCAGGATGGTGACTTCAGCGCCCAGGCGCTTCCACACGCTGCCCAGTTCCAGGCCGATCACGCCGGCGCCGATCACGGCCAGGCGGTTCGGCACTTCGGTGAAGTCCAGGCCGCCGACGTTGTCGACGATGGTCTCGCCGTCGAACTTGGCGAACGGCAGTTCGATCGAATCCGAACCGGCGGCGATGATGACGTTGGTGCCCTTCAGCTCGACGATGGAACCGTCATGCTGGGTGACCTTGACCACGTTGCCCGGCTGCAGTTCGCCGAAGCCGTAGTAGGCGGCGACCTTGTTGGCCTTGAACAGCATGCCGATGCCGCCGGTGAACTGCTTGACGATCTTGTCCTTGCGGCCAACCATCGCCTCGACGTCGATCTTGGCATCCTTGAAGCTGATGCCGTGGTCGCCAAAGATGTGGCCCATGTTCCAGAACTGGCGCGAGGAATCCAGCAGCGCCTTGGACGGGATGCAGCCCACGCGCAGGCAGGTGCCGCCCAGCGCCGGCTTGCCGTCCTTGCCCAGCGCTGCGTCGATGCAGGCGGTCTTCAGGCCCAGCTGGGCCGCGCGGATGGCAGCGTGGTAACCGGCCGGGCCGGCACCGATGACGACGACGTCGAATTGTTCAGCCATTGAATTATTCCTTGATGCATTACCAGAACCCCTCCGCGCGGGCGCGGAGGGGCGGGAGGTGTCTTACAGGCCGAACAGCATGCGGCCCGGGTTTTCCAGCTGGTTCTTGATGTCCACCAGGAACTGCACCGAGTCCTTGCCGTCGATGATGCGGTGGTCGTACGACAGCGCCAGGTACATCATCGGCGCGATCACGACCTGGCCGTTCTGGGCGATCGGACGCTCCTTGATGGCATGCATGCCCAGGATGGCGCTCTGCGGCGGGTTGATGATCGGGGTCGACAGCAGCGAACCGAAGGTGCCGCCGTTGGTCACGGTGAAGGTGCCGCCCTGCAGTTCTTCCAGGCTCAGCTTGCCATCACGGGCCTTCTTGGCGTAGTCGGCGATGGTCTTCTCGATGTCGGCGAACGACATGCGCTCGACGTTGCGCAGGACCGGCGTGACCAGGCCCTTCTCGGTCGACACGGCGATCGAGATGTCCGAGTAGCCGTGGTAGATGATGTCGTCGCCGTCGATCGAGGCGTTGACCAGCGGGAAGCGCTGCAGGGCATTGGCCGCGGCCTTCACGAAGAAGCTCATGAAGCCCAGCTTGATGCCGTGGGCCTTGACGAACTCGTCCTGCAGTTCCTTGCGCGCCGCCGACACCTTGGACAGGTCGACTTCGTTGAAGGTGGTCAGCATGGCGGTCGAGTTCTTCGACTCCATCAGGCGCTCGGCGATGCGCTTGCGGATGCGGGTCATCGGCACGCGCTCTTCCGGACGTGCGCCACCGGCCTTGCCGGCGCCGCCGTTGCGGGCGAAGTTGACGATGTCTTCCTTGGTCACCGCGCCGCGACGGCCGGTGCCGTCGACGTCGGCCGGGTTCACGCCTTCGGTGATGGCGGTGAAGCGGGCGCCCGGCGGCAGGGTGTCGGCGGCTGACTTGGCAGCCGGGGCCGGAGCAGCGGCGGCGGCCGGAGCGGCAGCGGCCGGAGCGGCCTCGGCCTTCTTCTCTTCAGCGGCCGGAGCCGGGGCAGCAGCGACGGCGCCTTCCTCGATGATCGCCACGACCTGGCTGGAGGTCACGGTCGAGCCTTCGGCGAACTTGATTTCCTTGAGCACGCCGTCGACCGGCGACGGCACTTCCAGGACGACCTTGTCGGTTTCCAGGTCAAGCAGGTTTTCGTCGCGCTTGACGGCGTCGCCCACCTTCTTGTGCCAGGTGGCGATGGTGCCGTCGGCGACGGATTCGGGCAGTACCGGGGCTTTGACTTCGGTGGCCATTGCGGGAGCTTCCTGGTTTGTCTTCTAAATAGGGGGAGGATTATTCAGCGAACGTGTCGTTGAACGGGTTGACCAGTGCATCGGCGACCAGCTGCTGCTGTTCGCGGACGTGGTCAGCCATGTGACCGGCAGCCGGCGAAGCCGAACGTGCGCGACCGGCGTAGTGCAGGTTCTGGCCATCGGCCAGGCAGAACTGCAGGTGGTGGCGGATCTGGTACCACGCACCCTGGTTCTGCGGTTCTTCCTGCGTCCACACCACGTCGGTGGCCTTGCCGTACTTCTTCAGTTCGGCAGCCAGCAGCGCACGCGGGAACGGATACAGCTGCTCCACGCGGATGATCGCCACGTCGTCCTGGCCACGCTTGGTCTGGTCTTCCAGCAGGTCGTAGTAGACCTTGCCCGAGCACAGCACCACGCGCTTGACCTTCTTGGCGTCCGCATTGGCGTCGCCGATCAGGTGCTGGAACTCGCCGTTGGCCAGTTCGTCCAGGGTCGACACGGCCAGCTTGTGGCGCAGCAGCGACTTCGGCGACATCACCACCAGCGGCTTGCGGGTGGTCAGGTGCTGCTGGCGACGCAGCATGTGGAAGGCCTGCGCCGGGGTCGACGGCACCACCACCAGCATGTTCTCCAGTGCGCACAGCTGCAGGAAGCGCTCCAGGCGCGCCGAGCTGTGTTCCGGACCTTGCCCTTCATAACCATGCGGCAGCAGCAGGGTCAGGCCGGAGATGCGGCCCCACTTGGCTTCACCGGCGGCGATGAACTGGTCGATGACGACCTGGGCACCGTTGGCGAAGTCGCCGAACTGGCCTTCCCAGATGCACAGCGTGTTCGGATCGGTGGTGGAGAAGCCGTACTCGTAGGCCATCACCGCTTCTTCGCTCAGCAGCGAATCGATGACGGTGGCCTTCTCCGGCGAATCCACCAGCTGCCGCAGCGGCATGTAGTAGTTGTCGGTCTTCTGGTCGTGCAGGATCGCGTGGCGGTGCGTGAACGTACCGCGACCCACGTCCTGGCCGACCAGGCGCAGGGCACTGCCTTCGTCGAGCAGGGTGGCGTACGCCAGGTTCTCGGCAAAGCCCCAGTCGCCCGGGATCTCGCCAGCGGCCATCTTGCGGCGGTCGTCGTAGACCTTGGCCACGCGCGAGTGCAGCTGCACTTCGTCCGGAATGGTGTTGATCAGCTTGGCCAGTTCGACCAGCTTGTTCTTCTCGACCTTGGTCGAGATCGGGTCGGACAGCTTGCCTTCCAGCAGCTTCGGCCAATCGACGAACAGCGGGCTGGTCGGCGGGGTCTTCTCGACCTTGGCCAGCTCGGTGGTCACTTCACCGGCATCCAGCTTCTCGCGGTAAGCATCGACCATCGCCTTGCCGGCACCGGCGGCGATCACGCCCGCCTTTTCCAGCTGCTCGGCGTACATCTCGCGGGTGGTGGCGTGCTTGCGGATCACCTGGTACATCAGCGGCTGGGTGATCGCCGGTTCGTCGGCCTCGTTGTGGCCCCAGCGGCGGTAGCACATCAGGTCGATGACCACGTCCTTGGCGAACTTCTGGCGGAACTCGAAGGCCAGCTGCGCGGCGAACACAACGGCTTCCGGATCATCGCCGTTCACGTGCAGCACCGGGGCGGCGATCATCTTCGCCACGTCGGTGGCATAGCGCGTGGAACGCGTATCCAGCGGGTTGGAGGTGGTGAAGCCGACCTGGTTGTTGACCACGATGTGCACGGTGCCGCCGACGGCGAAGCCGCGGGCCTGCGACATCTGGAACAGTTCCATGACCACGCCCTGGCCGGAGAAGGCCGCGTCGCCGTGGATCAGGATGGGCATGACCTGCTTGCGCGCGGTGTCCTTGCGGCGCTCCTGGCGCGAACGCACGGAACCGGCCACGACCGGGTCGGCGATTTCCAGGTGCGACGGGTTGAAGGCCAGCGCCAGGTGCACCGGGCCGCCATCGGTGGCGACGTCGGCGGAGAAGCCCATGTGGTACTTCACGTCACCGGCCGAGGCGTGCTCGTCGTGCTCGAACTTGCCTTCGAATTCGTCGAACAGCTTGCGCGGGTTCTTGCCCAGGGTGTTGACCAGCACGTTCAGGCGGCCGCGGTGGGCCATGCCGATCACCACGTCCTTGACGCCATCCTTGCCGGCGCTGCGGATGATGGTGTCCATCATCGGGATCAGCGAGTCGCCGCCTTCCAGCGAGAAGCGCTTCTGGCCGACGTACTTGGTGTGCAGGTAGCGCTCCAGGCCTTCAGCCGCGGTCAGGCGCTCCAGGGTGCGGCGCTGGGTATCAGCGTCCAGCTGGTAGTTGCCACCGGCCAGTTCCAGCTTCTTGTAGATCCACTGGCGCTGCTCGACCTCGGAGATGTGCATGAACTCCGCACCGATCGAGCCGGTGTAGGTCGCCTTCAGGCGTGCCAGCAGGTCGCGCAGCTTCATGCGCGGCTGGCCACCGACGCCGCCGGTGCTGAACTCGCTGTTGAGGTCGCCATCGGACAGGCTGTGGAACGGCAGGCCCAGGTCCGGGGTGTTGACCGGTGCGGCCAGGCCCAGCGGATCGAGGCGGGCGTCCAGGTGGCCGCGCGAACGGTAGGCAGTGATCAGACGACCGACATTGCGCTCGCGCTCGTCGCCTGCACCGTTGCCGGTACCGGCCTTCAGCGCATCCTTGGCCGCGTCCGCAATGTGGGAGATGACGGCCGAGTGCGGAATGTCACCTGCTTCACGGCCCTTGAAGCCGTCGAAGTAGGTTTTCCATTTGGGATCGACACTATCCGGGGAGACCAGGTACTGCTCGTACAGGTCCTCGACATAGGAGGCGTTGCCGCCGGCGAGTTGCGAAGATTGCGCAAACTGCTTCAGTTGATTGTCCACGATGGAGGGTGTTGATTCGCTTTGTGGGGTATGGCTTCAGAAGGACCCGGCAGGAAGATGAATAGCCCTGCGCGGGCGCGTTCAAACAGCCAAATTGTACCCCCAACCGGACACGAAGGGGCACCACCAGAGGTATCGCGCGTCCCCCGGTGCCGGTTCCAGACAGGTTGAGTCAGCCCGCTCCGCTCAGATGCCGAGCGCGCGCAGTTCGCTGCAATCACGCGAACGGTCCCAGACGCGCTGCAATTGCTGCTCGAACGGCTGCGAACGTGCCGGCAGCGCGATGCCGGCTTCGCCGTCGAGGCGATGGCCGATCAGACGAAAGTAGAAGTCGCCCGCATCGTTGAGCAGACAGGCCGAGGCCAGCGCACGGTCGACCGGGTCGGTGACCTCGCGGAACTGGATCACGCTGGGCAGGCGCTGGGCCAGCGCCCGCAGCGGCGCCCCGGCAGAGGCGATCGCGGCGGCGTCGTGCACGATCACCCGCAGCTGCTTGTCGTGGCGGGCGGTGACGAAGCGGCGCAGGGCGGCCTGTATCGGGGGCGCATCGAGCAGCCCGGGGTCCAGCTGGCGGCTGTGCAGCCACAGCTGGCGACGGGCGCGGTGGATGATGGCCGTGGTGATGGCTACTGCCTCGGCGCGGCTGTCGATGGCGCTGGCCGCGCCCAGCCGGCGGCGCATCTGCTGGTGGCCGATGCCGGCCTCCTCGAACACCTCGCCTTCGGGCAGAAAGCCCTGGCGGGCATAGAAGTCACGGGCGGGCAGCTGGGCATGCAGATGCAGCTCGGCCAGGCCGAGCCGGCGCCCGGCCTCCACCAGTGCTTCCAGCAGGGCCTCGCCGACCCCGCGGCTGCGATGGCTGGCCAGCACCGCCATGCGGCCGATGCGGCCATCCGGGGCCAGCCGGCCCGTGCCGACCGGCTGGTTGTCACTGTCCAGCGCCAGCACATGGGCACTGACCGGGTCCAGCGCATCGCGTTCCAGCTCGGCGGCGATGCCCTGTTCCTGCACGAACACGCGTTGGCGCACCTCGTGGATGGCAACGTGGGCATCGGCGTGGCTGACCTGCTGGACCCGGATCATGGCGATGGCTCAGGCCCGGCCGGCGCTGTCGTCTTCCTCGTCGTCCTCGAAGTTGACGATGACCTCGATGCCGTCGTCGTGCACGGTCACGGAGTGGACATCGTCGGACACCGCATCGGCGTCGATCGCATCCACGCGGTCGCGGCCTTCGACGACCTCGCCGAGCACCACGGCATCCTCGCCGTCGTCCTCGTCCTCGTCTTCGGCCTCGTATACCTCATTCGGGTCGATCAGCTGGAACACCCCGCCGACCAGCAGCTGCTGGACCACGGCACGGCCCTTGTCGGACAGGCCGCGATAAGCGGCGGCGTCCAGCTGTTCGGTGCCAGCCAGGCGCTGCGCGTCCTTCACCGGCAGCGCGAAGTCCTGGCCGCTGACATACAGGCTGGCGCCACGCTTGGCCCGGCGCCAGGCCAGCCGGGCCCACGGGTGGCGCTGCAGCAGCAGGCCCGATGCCAGGGCCTGGACCACTTCTTTCTGTGCCGGTGCGGCCTGGTGGGCCATCACTTCGCCGGCCGCGCGGTAGGTGGTGATGAAGCGGCCGAACCAGTCGCCCAGCTTGTCCGGGTCGTTCATGCGGATGGCGTTGAGCGCGGTGATCACCCGCGCCATCGCCACTGTGTCGATTTCGTTCGGGTCGGCCGGCACCTTCAGGTCGGCATCCTGGTAGCGGATGTTCTCGTCGGCATCGGCGATCAGGGTGTCCAGGTAGTCGCTGATCAGCTCGGCCGAAGACGGCGCGCGCATGCCGAACGAGAATGTCAGGCAGGGATCTTCGGCGACGCCGTGGTGCGGCACGTTCGGCGGCAGGTACAGCATGTCGCCCGGCGCCAGCACCCAGTCGTGGGTCGGCTTGAACACCTTCAGCAGTTTCAGTTCCACGTCCGGGCGGAAGCCCAGCGGCGGCTGCTTGCCCTTGATCGATTCGCTGGCGTCGATCTGCCAGCGGCGATGGCCATGGGCCTGCAGCAGGAACACGTCGTACTGGTCGACATGGGCGCCGACCGAGCCGCCGGTGGCGGCGAAGCTGATCATCACGTCATCCATGCGCCAGCGCGGCAGGAAGCTGAAGTGCTCGATCAGGGCGCGCACGTCCGGGTCCCACTTGTCCACGTCCTGCACCAGCAGGGTCCAGTCGTGGTCGGGCAGGGCGGGGAACACGTCTTCCTGGAATGGACCGGTGCGCACGCGCCAGCCGTCCTGGGTCTTGTCGTGCTCGATCAGGCGTGCCAGCACGCCTTCCTCGCAGGCCAGCCCGGCCAGGTCTTCCGGCTGCACCGGGGTCTGGAAGTTGGGGAAGGCGTTGCGGATCAGCAGCGGGCGTTTCTGCCAGAAGTCGCGCAGGAAGGTGGCCGGCGCCATGCCCAGCGGCTGGCCGGGGCGGGCGGTGACTTCGATGAGGGGGGCGGAGGACTTGCGGGCGGCCATGGGGGAGTTCCTTGCAGCGGAAAGCGGGAGGGGCGGCGCGGCGGGCCGCCTGAGATCTCCATTGTCCGCCGTTCGTGGGCATTGCGCACGTGCGCGGGTTTGTCGCGGGGTGTCCGGCCAACGGCGGAGCCCCTCGTGGCGGGGTCTGGGTTGGTCGCTGAAAGCAAAAGCCGCGCTTGGCCGGGCGGGTGGGCTGCGCGGGGGACGCTGCAAGTACGTCCCTGTAAGCTTGGCCGCCGCATCCATGCGGCGGACACCCCTGCAAACCCCACCCGCCCGACCTCGGACACATCGCGCGCGTGCCAGCCGCGAAGGGGTTACGGGGCAGGGCAGAAGCAAGAGCAGGTGCATCCACGCGTGGCGTGGATTTACTGGGTGCAGCTGTTGCTTTGGACGTTGAGTCCGCCTTGTAGCGAGCCGAGCACCGCAGGTCCGGCGAGGGCGAAGAGGCGCGGGTGTCTGAGCGCAGCGAGTTCCGCGCCGTCCCTCGGCGGGCCGAGGAGCGCAGGGCACCGACGTGCGCAGCACGTCGGCTCGCGGCTGGCGGAGCGTTTCTTTTGGTTACTTTTCTTTTCGCGAAAAGAAAAGTAACGCCCGACCAAGCATCAGATACGCACGGCCCTTGTAGAGTCGAGCCATGCTCGACTGCGCGGTTCAACCCAGCATCTCCAGCCCACGCACTTCAGTGATGCCCAGCCCCGGTACGTCGCTGATGCTGATCTCCGATTCGTTGAAGTGCACGCCGCCACTGACCGGGTCGAACTGGCCCAGCGAGGGGCCGTCGAGGTCGACCTTGGTGATCACATCGCTCTTGGCCACCGCCAGGTGCACCGCCGCGGCCACGCTGATGCTGGACTCGATCATGCAGCCGATCATGCAGGGCACACCGTAGATACCGGCGATGTCGGCGATGCGGATCGCGTTGGACAGGCCGCCGGTCTTCATCAGCTTGATGTTGATGATGTCGGCTGCGCGCTGCTGGATCAGGTCCATCACCTGGCTCGGGCTGAACACGCTTTCGTCGGCCATCACCGGCGTGTTGACGCGGTCGGTCACGTACTTCAGGCCACTGATGTCGGCGGCCTTCACCGGCTGCTCCAGCAGCTCGAGCACCACGCCCGCTTCCTCCAGCGTGCGCATGGCATGCACCGCCTGCTTGGCGGTCCAGCCCTGGTTGGCATCCAGCCGCAGCAGGGCGCGGCCTTCCACAGCAGCGTGGATCGCCTTGACCCGTTCGATGTCCAGGCCGATGTCCTTGCCGACCTTGATCTTCAGCGACTCGAAGCCGCGTTCGATCGCCGACAGCGAATCGGCCACCATCTTGTCGATGTAGTCCACGCTGATGGTGATGTCAGTGGTGATCACCGGGTCGCCGCCGCCCAGCATCTGGTACAGCGGCGCGCCATGCAGCTGTGCCCACAGGTCGTACAGCGCGATCTCCACCGCCGCCTTGGCGCTGGTGTTGCGCTCCATCGCGGTCTGCACCAGACCGCATAGGCGATTGAGGTTGGCCACGTCTTGGCCGATCAGGCGCGGCGCGATGAAGTGTCGGATCGCTTCGATGATCGAGCCGTGGGTATCACCGGTGATCACCGCGGTGGCCGGCGCTTCGCCGTAGCCGGTGTGGCCGGAGTCGGTGCGGATCAGCACCACTACGTCTTCCACGGTTTCCACCGTGCGCAGGGCGGTCTTGAACGGTGTTTTCAGCGGCACGCGCAGCATGCCCAGTTCGATGGCAGTGATCTTCATTCAGGGGGTCTTGGCACGCAGGCGTTGGATGTTGGTGATGCGGTCGATGTAGCGGACGCTGTCGCTGGCCATCATCGGCTCCAGCGGGGTGACCGAAACACCATTGAGATGGGCCTGCACACGCTTGCCGTCAGCACCGAACCAGCTGCCGCCCGCCGTATCGTGGATCACCCAGGTGCGGCCGTCGACGTGGCCGATGGCCATCATCACGTGCCCGGGGATGTAGACCAGATCGCCCACCTGCAGATCGGTGACGGCGCGGTCGCGCACGGCCTTGCCGTCCTTGCCGGTGAACGGTACGCGGTCCAGCGCCGGACTGATCGCCTGAGCACTGGTATTGCGTGGCAGCAGCACGCCGAAGCTGCGGTAGATCTCGGAAACGAAACCGCTGCAGTCGCGGGTGTCGTAGTCGTGGCCCCAACCGTAGCGCTCGCCGAGGAACTTGAATGCCTGCTGCAGCAGCAGGCGCGGGGTCAGCGGCAGGTAGTCGGCGGCGGTGTCCTGCGAGCGCGGCAGCAGCGCCGGTACCAGTTTCAACCGGCCATCGGCCTCGCGTACCGGCAGCTGAACCACCCACGCGGCGTGCGCCTGCTGGCCGTTCACCGGCTCTGACGCCGGCCAGTCGGCCAGCACCGGCAGGCGCACGCCCATGTCCAGCTGCAGGCGCGAGACGCGCGGTTCTTCCGGGGTGTAGGCGGTCTGTGCGGTGGCGCCGGTGACGATCCGGTACGGTCCCTTCGCGCCGTAGCCGAGCACCGTGGCCTTGTCGCCGCTGGCGGTGGCATCGGCCTCGATCCATGCGCTGTAGCGCTCGCTGTGCACGAACAACCAGCGGCCGTCGGCACTGCGATGGACCACCGCGACCTTGTCGCCGGGGAACAGCGCCGATTCCTGGAAGCGATCGATGTCGGTGTCACCGACGCTGCTGAAGACGCGCTCGCGGGTGGGGAAAGTACGCAGTGCAGCGCGCTTCACCACCAGCCCGTATTGCGGTGTCGTCTGTGCGGGAATGGACTGCAGGCCCAGATTGGCTTCGATCGCGCTGCGCAGTGCCGGCGCAATGGCCTGGCCCTTGTCGTTGTACAGAGTGCGGGTGGGCCAGCTCGACAGCGAGGTGATGCTGGCGCGCACCGCCGCCGCATCAAGCTGCGCGGGCAGTGCGGCGATGTCCTGGATGTGGCTGTCCTGTGACCGCATCCGTGCGTTCTGTGCCTCGATCTGGCTGCGGTCCAGGATCGGCACATCGGCGTTGTCCAGGCGCGCGGCCCAGTACTGGGGGGTGAGGTAGGCCTCGTGCAGGCCGATCACATAGGGCAGCGGCGCGCCGGGATCAGGCGTCGGGGAAGCGAGTGCGAAGGCCGGTGCGGCCAGCAGGCACAGGGCCAGGGTCAACCGGCGCGGCCAGTGCCGGCGCGGTTCGCGGGAAGCCAGGATCATGCGCTGCACACCCTCCTCGAATGCCTGTTGGAATATTTATTCCTTTCGACGTCGAAAGCAAGAATAAATTATTGACCGGTCTCCCGGCCCGTGTTACACAGCCGTTACCACCCGCGCTTGGGAAGTGTCGCTGTGGATCCTGCCGTTCGCAAACTGCGTCTGCCTGCTGCTGCCGGCCTGAGTGCTGCGCTGCTGCTGTGCGCGTGGTCGGCGGGAGCGGAGCCGCCCCCCTCGGCCATCCAGTTCGCGCGCGTCGTGCAGATGATCGACGCGGGACGGTTCTTTGAAGCTCACAGCGAACTGAACACCTGGTCGGCCGCCGACGCGGCGGAGCCTGGCGTCAGTTTCGACGACATCGCGTTCCAGGAAGAACGCATGCGCCGCATCCGCCTGGATTTTTCCCTCGACGAAACCGCCGCCAAGTCTGCCGTGCGCCGCTGGATTCCCGACCTGACCGACGAGGAATTCGCGCGCTGGGATCAGCTCGGCCTGATTGAGCATCTCGACATCGATGGCACGCGTTGGTATTTCAAGCGCGCACCGTCGAACCTGTTCCTGCTCAGCGATGAGGCACGCGCACGCCGCCGCGCGGATGCACCGATGTCGCCGCCGGGCCCGAACGAGGTGCTCAACGCGCACCACGCGCGCGTGCTTGCCGCAGCGGAACAAAGTGGCCGAGCGTCGGTACTGCCGCAGCGCATTGAATTCACCCAGTCGCTCACGGTCAAGGCCGATGCGGTACCGGCGGGGGAAACGGTTCGTGCCTGGATTCCATATCCGCGCGAAATTCCTGGCCAACAGGAACGCGTGCAGTGGCTGGGCAGCACCCCCGGCAGGGCGCGCGTGGCACCAGCCAGCACCCTGCAGCGCACCGCCTATCTGGAAGCCAAGGCGGTGGCGGGGCAGCCGACGCGCTTCGAGGTCCGCTACGCGGTCACGATCCTGGCCCGGCATACCGCGATCGATCCGGCCAAGGTGCAGCCGACACCGGCCGATCCGGCGCTGAAACCCTACCTGGCCGAGCAGCCGTCGCACGTGCGATTCACGCCGGCACTGAAGCTGTTCTCCGACCAGGTGCTGCAGGGGGAAACCCGCCCGTATGAAGTGGTGCGCAAGCTGTTTGCTGCTGTGGATCGCATTCCATGGGCCGGTGCGCGCGAATACTCCACGCTCAGCAACATCAGCGATTACGCGCTGCGTGCCGGACATGCCGACTGCGGCCAGCAGACCCTGTTGCTGATCGCGCTGCTGCGCATGAACGGCATTCCCGCGCGCTGGCAGTCGGGCATGGTGTTCTCCGACGATGGCAGCGGCTACAACAACCTGCATGACTGGGGGCAGGTCTACCTGGCGCCGTATGGCTGGCTGCCAATGGACGTGACCACAGGCGCGCTGGCCAGCGACGTGCCGGCCCTGCGCGATTTCTACCTGGGTGGCCTCGATGGCTACCGCATCGCCTTCAACGACGATTTCGGCCAGCGCTTCGTGCCGGCCAAGCAGCACTTCCGCTCGGAAACGGTCGACTCGCAGCGCGGCGAGGCCGAGTGGGCAGGCGGCAACCTGTACTTCGACCAATGGAGCTACGACTTCCAGTGGCGGGTACTGCCAGCCGGGCAACGCTAGCGCGACACATCGCATTCCACACCATTCAATTCTTGCAGGAGAGAGCAGGGGATGAAGGCTTACAGCATCAAGCGGGCGGCGTTGTGCGTCGCCCTGGGGGCGTGTCTGGGCATGATCGCGCCCAGCGCATTCGCACAGGATGGTTCGGTGGTTGGCCGGCTGGTGAGCGATGCAGGCCAAGTACCGGCCGGTGCCACGGTCTCCGTACGCAACCCCGCCACGGGGTTCGTCCGATCGGTGCAGGCCGACGCCAATGGCAGCTACCGCATCCCGTTGCTGCCGGTCGGTACCTACGAGATGGACGTAAGCCTGCCGGGCGGAGCGGCCAGCCGTGTTGGTCAGGTCACCGTCAGCCTTGGCAGTGCGACCACGGTGAATGTGCCGCTGGGTGCGGTCAGCACGCTGGGAACGGTCGAGGTACGTGCACCGCAGGTGGTGTCGATGGTGGATGTCAAGTCCACCGAATCGGCCACGAACATCACCCGCGAAGAGCTTTCGCGCCTGCCGGTGGACCGTGACATCACCGCCGTGGCACTGCTCGCGCCCGGCGCGGTGAAGGGCAAGGGCTCGTTGGGCGGCCAGGGCATTTCCTTCGGTGGTTCGTCCGTGGCCGAGAACACCGTCTACATCAACGGCCTGAACGTTACCGACTTCTACAACCGGGTCGGCTTTTCGTCGGTACCGTTCTCGTTCTACCAGGAATTCCAGGTCAAGACAGGCGGTTACTCGGTGGAGTTCGGGCGCAGCACCGGCGGTGTCATCAACGCAGTCACCCGCTCGGGCAGCAACGAGTTCAAGGCGGGCGCCGAGCTGGTGTTCGAACCGCGAGCCTGGCAGTCACAGGCACGCGACCGCTACGACGGCAGCGGCAGCCGCTACATCACCGCGAGCCGCGACGACTACAGTCGCAGTGCGCTGAACGTATTCGCGTCCGGTGCGTTGGTGCAGGACCGCTTGTTCTTCTTCGGCATGTACGAAGCTCGCGACTACCGGCCGACATCGACCAACGACGCTGGCACCCGCCTGAGCCAGGGCAAGGCCGATGATCCGTTCTGGGGCGGAAAGATCGACTGGCAGATCACCGACAACCAGATGCTGTCGCTGTTCGGCTTCTCGGACAAGAGCAAGACGCTCACCGATGTCTACGATTACGACTACGCCACGGGACAGGCTGCAGGTGAGCGCAGCAACCAGATCTACAACACGGTGGGCGGCAAGAACTGGTCCGGTACCTATAGCTGGCAGGTCAACAACGACCTGACCATGAAGCTGATGTATGGCGAGAACAAGCGCAACCGCATGCAGAGCTCGTTGATGGACGAGAACTGCAACCGTGTGTTCGACAACCGAACGGCCAGCCAGGGCGTGCCACCCTTGCTGCAGGGTGACCGCAGCTGCACCAGCAGCTCGCAGCTGGAATCAGCATTGGATACCCGCAAGGCCGCCCGCGCCGATTTCGAATGGACACTGGGCAATCACCTGCTGCGCTTCGGCATGGACCGCGAGGAAAATACCTCCGACTACAGCCGTGCCTACCCCGGTCCGGGCGGCCTGCGCTACGACATCTATGCGCGTACTCCGGGAAGTTCACTCAACGGCGGCGTGGTGCCGGCCAGTGGCCTGGTGGCGCGTACGCGCCGCTATGAGGTGGAGGGTGCATTTGAGACCATCAACTCGGCCTGGTACCTGGAAGACAACTGGCAGGTGACGCCGAACCTGCTGCTGAACATGGGCGTGCGCCTGGAAGCCTTCGACAACAAGGGCGGCGATGGCAGCAGCTACATCAAGATCGATGACATGGTGGCGCCACGTCTCGGCTTCTCGTGGGACGTGCGTGGCGATGGCACCACCAAGGTGTTTGGCAACCTGGGGCGCTACTTCCTGCCGGTGGCCAACGTCATCAACATCAAGCAGGCCGGTGGCTTCCTCGACGAACGCACCTGGTATGAGTTCCTGGGCTACAGCGGCGCGGCCAACAATGTGCCGGTGCTGGGCGCGCAGATCGGACCGGTGGACAATTCGCAGGGCGATGGCAGCGTGCCCGACCTGCGCGCTGAAGTGAACCGGGACATGGATCCGGTCTACCAGGATGAAGCGATCCTGGGCTTCCAGCAGATGATCAACGAGGCCTGGTCGGTTGGCGCCAGCGTGACTTACCGCCGCCTGCACAACGCCATCGATGACATGAACATCACCGCCACCGGCCAATGCGGTGCCATCGACGGGGTGTGGATCATGGGCAACCCGGGACGCACCAACACTGTCTGGGGCGACACCAACTGTGATGGCACCAATGATGGCTGGATCAACATCGACACATCCAGGGAAGGCTGGGCCCTGTACGACGATGATGGCAACTACGTGGGCCAGCGCGGCTGGGTAAAGCCCAAGCGCGACTACAAGGCGCTGGAACTGCAGGTCGACCGTGCGTGGGATGGCAAGTGGGGCTTCAACGCGTCCTATACCCTGGCCTATGGGCGCGGCAACGCCGAAGGCCCGGTCAACTCCGATACCGACTTCGCCGATGCCGGCCGCACCGAGAACTTCGACAACCCGTGGGTCAACTATCGCGGCTACGGCTACCTGGCCAACGATCGCCGCCATCAGTTCAAGTTCCGCGGCAGCTACGCGTTGACCGAGAACCTGAGCGTGGCCGCCACCCTGGGCGTACAGTCGGGCAGCCCGATCACGCGCTTCGGTGCCGGCAATCCTTTCGACGACACCGACTTCCACAGCTACTACGTGTGCGTGTCCAACTGCCAGGCGACGGTACCGTCCGAACGTGTGTTCGTGCATTCCCCGCGCGGTGGCGATGGGCGTACGCCGTGGACCTACGATCTGGACGTGAGTGTTTCGTACAAAGTGCCGATCCCCACCGACCTGCGCCTGAAGTTGGCGGTGTACAAC
Organism: Stenotrophomonas mexicanensis; assembly: GCF_032911605.1. Lineage (NCBI taxonomy): Bacteria > Pseudomonadati > Pseudomonadota > Gammaproteobacteria > Lysobacterales > Lysobacteraceae > Stenotrophomonas > Stenotrophomonas mexicanensis. Next base: position 17,624 of record NZ_JAWJTG010000006.1, on the reverse strand, counting down.
GTTCTGAACCAGCAGCGCGTGGTGACCGTGGACCAGGATTACGAGCCGCAGGACAGCATCGGAACGCCGAACCCGATGTATGGTTATGGCACTGGATTCCAGTCACCGCGCTACGCACAGCTGACGGTGACCTGGAGCTATTGAGGACGCATCCATGCGCCGCCCTGCCGGGCGGCGCGGGTCTGTGATCGCCGGATATGATCCGGCACCGCCTGACGGAGACTGCCTTGCATCGTCTGTTGCTACTGGTCGCTGTACTGGCGAGCCCCGCTGCCCAAGCAGTGGATGGCGCACGACTGGATGCCGCCATCGCCTTTGTAGACCAGCACGAGCACCTGCCGGGGCTGGCGATGGCGGTGGTCGAGGATGGCCAGGTGGTCTATCGCCACACTGAAGGCGCGCGTGGTGACGGTGGCCGCATCGACGAGGACACGCTGTTCAAGATCGCCTCCAACAGCAAGGCGATGACCGCCGCGCTGCTGGCCACGCTGGTGCAGCAGGGCAAGCTGGGTTGGGCTGACCCGGTGCAGCGTCACCTGCCAGCGTTCCGCATGCATGACCCGTGGGTGGGCGAGCATCTGCAGGTACGCGATCTGCTGATCCACAACAGCGGCCTCGGCCTGGGTGCCGGCGACCTGATGCTGTGGCCTGAGCCCAATGCCTTCACCCGCAGCGACGTCATCGCCGGGCTGGCACACCTGAAACCGGTCACCAGTTTCCGCAGCGGCTATGCCTACGACAACCTGATGTACGTCGTTGCCGGTGAGGTGGCTGCGGCCGCCGGTGGCAAGCCCTATGACCAGCTGATGCGCGAGCGGGTGTTTGAGCCGCTGGGGATGACCCGCTGCCAGGTGGGCGCATGGTCGGTGAAGCAGATCGGCAATGTCGCCCAACCGCATGTGCGGCGCGATGGCCGCAACGTGGTGGTCGCTGGTGATGGAGCGCTCAGCCCCGATCTGACGTCGATGGCGGCCGGTGGCATCCGCTGTTCGCTGCGCGACATGACCCGCTGGATGCAGGTGCTGCTGGACCCGGCGCTGGTACCGGCGTGGTTGGGCGCCGAGCAGCGCCGCATGCTGTGGACGCTGCACATGCCAATGCCGCTGGGCGAGCGCCAACGCGACTGGGACAACACCCGTTTCTACGGCTATGGGTTGGGCTGGCGGGTGTCGGACATGGACGGGCACTGGAAAGTCGCCCATACCGGTACCCTGACAGGCATGTATTCCTCGCTGGCGCTGCTGCCGGACCGCAAGGTCGGTGTGGTGATACTGATCAACGGCGAGGCCGAAGACGCGCGTACCGCGCTGATGCAGTCGACGCTGAAACAGTTCACCGCGCCGGAAGACGCGCAGCATGTGGGGTACTACCTGGCGGAACTGGCGGCTGATCGGGCCGTGCGCGCCGCCACGGGGAGTCCTGTGCCCTCCACCAGGGGCGCACAACCGGCCGCCGTCACCGATCTGCAGCGCTGGCAGGGCCGCTACGCCGATCCCTGGCTGGGCCCGGCCTCGCTGTGCCCGGGCAAGGATGGCCTGCGCTTCAGCGTGGACAAGTCGCCCCGGCTGCAGGCCATGGTGCTGCAGTTGCAGGGGCGTTGGCTGCTGCGCTGGGATACGCTGGGCGAAGACGCACAGGCCTGGCTGCAGCCCGGTGACGGTGCGCCGCCCACACTGGACCTGCGTGCCATCGACCCGGACATCGACTTCAGCTATGACTTCCAGGACCTGCATTTCACTCGTACTGGCGACTGCCCTGGCAGCGAGCGCCAGCGCCGCTGAGCCGCCGCGTGTTTCGCCGGCCACCGATGCCGTCAGCGCCGGATTCGTGGAGATCCGCACGTTGTCGCCAGGCATCGAGATGGACATCCGCTACGCCGGCGCCAACAACTTCACCGGCGCGCGCGTGCCGGGTTACGAGGCGCCGTCCTGTTACCTGCTGGCGCCGGTGGCGAAGGCACTGGCACAGGTGGAACAGGACCTGCGCGCGGATGGCTTTGGCCTGCGCCTCTACGACTGCTACCGGCCGGTGCGTTCGGTGCAGGCCTTCATGGCCTGGGTGAACGATCCGCGCGAGCGCTCGCGCAAGGCTTTGCAGTACCCGGATCTGGACAAGCCACGGCTGCTGGCCGACGGCTACATCGCCGAGCGCTCCGGCCACAGTCGCGGTGCCACGGTGGATCTGGGGCTGCTGGATTGCGGCAGTGGTGCATGTACGCCGTTGGACATGGGCACCGACTTCGATTTCTTTGGGCCACGCGCGCATACGCAGACGAGCGGGCTGAGTGCTGCGCAGCAGGCGAACCGCAAGCAGCTGGTGCAGGCGATGGCACGCCGTGGTTTCGTCAACTATCCGCAGGAGTGGTGGCACTACACCCTGCAGCCCGAACCGGACCCGGGCACCGCATACGACGTCCCCGTGCGGTAGGGACATCGGCAGAGGGGCGCTGCTGTTGGTAGGTGTCGACCTTGGTCGACACGGTAGATCCACGCCATGCGTGGACGCCTTTCGTTCAATCATCGGAGTATTCGATTTCGATGGGGATTCATCCACGCATGGCGTGGATCTACCGGGGCTAACGGATTGGGTCCGAGGCAGATCCCTTACACTGGCCGCCTCTTCATCCCTGCCCACCCGATGAACCTTCCCCTGCACTTCGGCCTGCTCGGTACCCTCGAAGCGGGCGCCATCGCCCTGCTGGTCGGGCTGCTGGTGTACTTCCTGTGGTCGCAGCTGTGCCGGCTCCTGCACTGGACGGTTGGCCACGCGATCGGCTGGTCCTGCGTCATCGCCGTGATCATCTCTGCCGGCATCGATGCCTGGAAGCTGTTCTACATGGGCATCGTGCGTCTGGAGTCGCCGCTGTATGCGCGTCTTTTCCTCGCCACCATCCACGATCCGAACGAACTCGGCAGCCGCGTGGTGCTGGAAATCGCCGGCGCGCTCGCTGGTGTTGCCCTCGGCTGGGTGGTGTTCAGTTCGCGGTCATCGGCTCAGAACGTCGACTGACGCAGGTTTTTCGTTCGCTGCCGGTTAAATCAGGCAGCGCTGAATGCGCAGCTTATGAGCCACTCACTTCATGCTAACCACCGCGCTAAAGCATGCGCGTAGGCGAGTGGTTAATCGTGCGTGTTGACGCCGGTCGCGGGGCAAAATCGATTCAGAAAGGCGGTGGCAGGGTAGGTGCCGTGCGGAGACAACACGCCGCGCAACACCACCCAATTGGTAGGAGACACCCCTGATGACTATTCGCAACCGCAAGCCCCTGATCGCCCTGATCGTCGCCGCCGGCAGCGTGCTGGCCATTCCGGCGATGGCCCAGTCGGCCAAGCAGCAGGCCGCGCAGGCACAGAACGAGGCCGCGCAGGCGCAGCAGTCGGCGGCACAGGCAGGGCAGGCGGCTGACCAGGCGACCAACGCGGCCGCAGCGGCTTCGGCACAGGCCAATGGCGGTGGCCAGACCTGGGCCAGCATCGATACCGATGGCAACGGCACCATCAGCAAGACCGAGGCGCAGGTGAACGCTGGCCTGGCCCAGGTGTTCGACCAGGCCGATACCAACAAGGACGGCGAGCTGAGCGCCGATGAGTACAAGGCCTACGTGGCCGCCCAGCAGGCTGGTGCAGGTGCCGGCGCGGCGCAGGGCCGCTGATCCACGCCTGATTCGGGAAGACCGGTGCATGGGGACTCGGGCGGCTGCGGCCGCCCGGGTTTTTATCGTCACCAGCACCCCTGTATCCTTGTGCGATGAACACCTCCACGCCTGCGCCGTCGCGCGCCATCGGCCTGGTCGGTTTTGACGGTGACGATACGCTGTGGAAGAGCGAGGACTACTACCGCAAGGCCGAGCAGGATTATCTTGACCTGCTGTCGCGCTACGTCGACGTGCATGACACGCAGACCGCGCGCCACCTGCTGGAAGTGCAGCAGCGCCATCTGGGTACCTTCGGCTACGGCGTGAAGAGCATGACGCTGTCGATGATCGAAGCGGCCATCGACATCACCGGCCAGCGCATCGAGGCCAAGGACATCCAGCGCATCCTGGACATCGGCCACGACACCCTGCGCCACCCGGTCGAACTGATCGACGGTGTGCGCGAAGCGGTGGCGGCCATCGCCGAGCACTACCCGGTGGTGCTGATCACCAAGGGCGACCTGTTCCACCAGGAAGCGAAGATCAAGGTCGCCAACCTGGCCGAGCTGTTCCCGCGCATCGAGATCGTCTCCGAGAAGGACCCGGAAACCTACGCCCGCGTGCTGGCCGAATTCGACCTGCCGATGCAGCGCTTCGTGATGGTCGGCAACTCGCTGCGCTCGGACATCGAGCCGGTGGTGACCCTGGGCGGCTGGGGCGTGCATACGCCGTACGCAGTGACCTGGGCCCACGAGACCCAGCACGGCGTGGCCGACGACGAACCGCGCATGGTCACTGCCGATACCGCCCATGATTGGCCGGCCGCACTGGCCGCGATCGAGGCCAAGGCCTCGGCGGCGGCCTGACAGGACCCGGCGGCTGCGGCAGAATCGGGGCATGAACGTCCGACTGAGCGCGCTGTTGTTGTCCTTGCTGCTGGTGCCGGCCACCGTGCTGGCCCAGCAGACCGCCGAGCGTTCGGCGGCCTACACGGTGGAAACCGGTGACCGCTGGGTCGATGCCCAGCTGCAGGACATCAACCACTACGCCGAACGCTACCCCGACGCCTTCCTCGACGAGGTGTCGCGCTATGCCGAGGTGCCGCGCGGTTACATCAGCGCGCTGTTCACCACCCATGGCTGGCAGGCCGGGGATATCTACTTCGCCTGCTTCTGGGCCAAGGCCAGCGGCCAGACCTGCCGCGACAGCGTGCGCGCCTTCAGCCAGGACCCGGAGGGCGGCTGGGAGGCGGTGGTGAAGCGCATGCCGGCCAAGCCGGACAACCTGCACTACCGCGCGCTGCGCCACGCCATCGTGGCCAGCTACCAGCACTGGGACCGGCCGATCACCCTGGATGCCACCCTGAGGCGCCAGCTCAAGCGGTAGTGCCGGCCGCTGGCCGGCAGCTGGCCGGCAGCTGCATCATTCCAGGCATCCCGAGGTTGCCGGCCAGCGGCCGGCACTACCGGTTTGTTTCATGTTGCTCTGCATATCGCCGCCACCGCGCGCTCCGGCGACAATACGGGTCCGAGCTGTTCCCCGTTCCCGTAATCGAGTGACTGATGAGCGCCTCTTTCGTTTCGCCTGATGTGATCCGCCGCCTGTTCGCGCAGGCCATGTCCCGCATGTACCGCACCGAAGTGCCGCTGTACGGCACGCTGGTGGAACTGGTGGAGCGGATCAACGCGCAGGTGCTTGACCAGGACCCTGCGCTGGCCGCGCAGCTGCAGCGCAACGACGAGCGTGCGCGCCTGGATGAAGAGCGCCACGGCGCGATCCGCGTTGGTACCGTGCAGGAACTGGCCACGCTGCGCCGCCTGTTCGCGGTGATGGGCATGTACCCGGTGGGCTACTACGACCTGTCGGTGGCCGGCGTGCCGGTGCACTCCACCGCGTTCCGCCCGCTGACCGGCGCCGCGCTGGCGCAGAACCCGTTCCGCGTGTTCACCTCGCTGCTGCGCCTGGAGCTGATCGAAGACGAAGCGCTGCGTGCCGAATCGGCAAAGATCCTTGCACGTCGCCGCATCTTCACCGAGGGCGCGCTGGCGCTGATCGAGCAGGCCGAGCGTGACGGCGGGCTGTCGCAGGCCGATGCCGAGCGCTTCGTCGATGAAGCACTGGAAACCTTCCGCTGGCACGGCGATGCCACCGTCGATCTGCCGACCTACCACGCGCTGCACAACGCGCATCGGCTGGTGGCCGACGTGGTCAGTTTCCGTGGCCCGCACATCAACCACCTGACCCCGCGCACGCTGGATATCGACGCGGCGCAGGCGGCGATGATCGAGCATGGCATGGCGGCCAAGGCGGTGATCGAAGGCCCGCCGCGCCGTGCCTGCCCGATCCTGTTGCGGCAGACCAGCTTCAAGGCACTGGAAGAAGCCGTGCATTTCCCGGACAGCGAGGGTGGCGATGCCGGCACCCACACCGCGCGCTTCGGCGAGATCGAACAGCGTGGCCTTGCCCTGACCCCGAAGGGCCGCGCGCTCTACGACCAGCTGCTGTCGCAGGCACGCGATGCCGGTGGCGAAGGCAGCACCGGCGGCGACTACGGCCAGCGCCTGCAGGCGGTGTTCGCCAGCTTCCCGGATGACCATGACACGCTGCGCCAGGAAGGCCTGGGCTATTACCGCTACCAGCTGACCGATGCCGGCCGCGCCGCGCCGGAGCGCGTGGCCGATCTGCCGGCTGAAGTACTGGTGGCCGCGGGCCTGGCCACGGCCGACCCGATCGTCTACGAGGATTTCCTGCCGGTCAGCGCCGCGGGCATCTTCCAGTCGAACCTGGGCGGTGAAGAACAGCGTGCGTATGCCGCACACGCCAACCGCGAGGCCTTCGAGCAGGCGCTGGGCGTGGCGGTGAATGACGAGTTCGAGATCTACGAGCGGCTGCAGGCCGAATCGTTGGCGAGCCTGCGCACCGCGTGAAGGTAGAGCCGGCCAGCGGCCGGCTCTACCCGATGTCCGTGCCTGGGGTCATGGCGCTGCCCTCTGTAGAGCCGAGCCATGCTCGGCTGCCGAGAAAAGCAGTCGAGCATGGCTCGACTCTACAAAAGCGGGTCTCAGCCTTTCATCGTGCCGGTATCCAGCCAACGCTGGTGCCACGACAACGCTTCCGGCAGCAGATGCGGGGTGTGCTTGCCGTAGCTCTCGCGGCTGGCACGGTCGAAGTAGTCCTGCAGCTGCGGGCGGAAATCCGGGTGCGCGCAGTTGTCGATCAGCACCTGCGCGCGCTTGCGCGGGGTCAGGCCACGCAGGTCGGCCAGGCCCTGTTCGGTGACGATCACCGACACGTCGTGTTCGGTGTGGTCCACGTGGCTGGCCATCGGCACGATCGCCGAGATGGTGCCGTTCTTCGCGGTGGACGGGCTCAGGAACGCCGACAGGAAGCCGTTGCGGGCGAAGTCACCGGAACCGCCGATGCCGTTCATGATCCGCGTGCCCATCACGTGCGTCGAATTGACGTTGCCGTAGATGTCCACCTCGATCATGCCGTTCATGCCGATGCAGCCGAGGCGGCGCACCAGTTCCGGATGGTTGGAGATCTCCTGCGTGCGCATGATGATGCGCTCGCGGTAGAAATCGATGTTCTCCTTGAACGTCTCGTTGGCCTGCGGGCTCAGCGCGAAGCCGGTGCACGAGGCATAGCTCAGCACGCCGTCACGCAGCAGGTCGAGCATGCCGTCCTGGATTACTTCGGTGAACGCGGCCAGGTCGCGGAAGCCGCTCTTGGCCAGGCCGGCCAGCACCGCGTTCGGAATATTGCCCACGCCCGACTGCAGCGGCAGCAGGTTCGGCGGCAGACGGCCCTTCTTCACTTCATGCTTGAGGAACTCGATCAGGTGCGAAGCGATCTGCTCGCTGGTCGCATCGATCGGGCTGAACGGGCTGTTGCGGTCCGGGCCGTTGGTGCGCACCACGGCCACGATCTTGTCCGGGTCGCAGCGCAGCGCGGTGTCGCCGATGCGGTCGTTGGCGTTCACCAGCGGAATCGGCTTGCGGTGCGGCGGCAGCGCGGTGCCGTAGTAGATGTCATGCATGCCGTCGACGCCGGCCGGCTGCCATTCGTTGACCTCGACGATCACCTTCTTGGCCAGGTCCAGCCAGGTCTTGTTGTTGCCGACCGAGGTGGAGGGCACCAGCGAACCGTCTTCGCGGATGGCCGAGACTTCGATCACGGCGGTATCGATCTCGCCATAGAAACCGAACCACACGTGCTGGGCCACGTGGCTGAGGTGGATGTCGATGTAATCCAGCTTGCCCTCGTTGATGCGGTTGCGCGCATCCGGGTCGCTCTGGAACGGCATGCGCATGGCGATGCCATCGGCCTTGGCCAGCGCGCCATCGAGTTCCGGCGCGGTGGAGGCGCCAGTCATCAGGCTGATCTGGAAGGGCTGGCCCTGGGCATGCACCGCTTCGATGCGGCGGGCCAGTTCGACGGGAACGGCCTTGGGATACCCGGAGCCGGTAAAGCCGCTCATGGCCACGGTTTCACCGGGCTGGATCAGCGCGGCTGCGGCCTCCGCGGAGACCACGCGGTCACGAAGACGCGCGTTGGCGATGCGATCAACAGACATGACGACACGTGTTGCTGGGGGGAATTCCGATTATCGGCCATCCTCATCCGTACGGGGGGTTCTACCTTCGTGGAATGGCTTTTCCCGCAGGGGTCACCCAAACCCGCCGGTTTTGTTTTGCAGTGCAGCGTGCAAAGTGCTTTCGCAGCCCGCACGATGGACCTGCATCCCGACGTGGGGGAGGGAGCAGAGCCCGCTGGCAGTTCGCTGCAAGCGGGCTTTTTTATTGCCTGTCGTCCAGTATGAATACGCGGTCTCCATTATCGGTAGTGCTGGCCGCTGGCCGGCAACCCCAGCAACCTTCGGCAGGATCGTCGGATCTGCCGGCCAGCGGCCGGCACTACCGGGTCCGTTGCGTCCCGGCCGGGTCGATACAATCAGCCCATGAGCCTCGCCACCGCTGACCTGCCCGCCACCCTGCAGCCTCTTGTCGACCGCGCCTTGGCGCGCCTGGCCCAGGTCCTGCCCGAGCCCATCCCGGCCAACCTGCTGCCGTTGCTGACCCGGCTGGCGGTGAGCAGCGACTTCGCGCTGGACACCCTGGTGCGGCAACCGGCCTTGCTGGCACAGCTGGCCGCGCCCGGCTGCCCGCCGATCCCGGCGCCGGTGCTCGATCCGCTGCAGCCCAGCGACTGGCCGGCGCAGATCCGGCGCTGGCGCACGGCAATGTCCACACGGCTGATCTGGCGTGACCTGGCCGGCCTCGACGACGTGCCGCAGACCCTCGCCGGTGCCACCACCTTGGCCGAGGACTGCCTGCGGCTGGCACTGGACGCCCTGCAGCAGGAATTCGCCCAGCGTCACGGCGTCATCGCCGATGAACACGGCATCCCGCAGCAGCTGGTGGTGTTCGGCCTTGGCAAGCTGGGCGGTGGCGAGCTCAACTTCAGTTCCGATGTGGATCTGGTCTACGCCTATCCGCAGGGCGGTGAATCCGATGGACCGCGTCCGTTGGCGGCGGAAGAATATTTCGCCCGTCTCGGCCAGCGCCTGGCCAAGCTGCTGGATGAAACCACCGTCGATGGCTTCAGCCACCGCGTCGACCTGCGCCTGCGTCCGTTCGGCAGCGCCGGCCGCGTTGCACTCTCGTTCGCGGCGATGGACCAGTATTTCCAGCGCGAGGGCCGTGATTGGGAGCGCTATGCCTGGCTGAAGGCGCGCGCGGTGGCCGGCGATATCGAGGCCGGTGAGGCGTGGCTGCAGACCCTGCGCCCGTTCGTGTACCGCCGCTACCTAGATTTCACCGCGCTAGACGGCCTGCGCGAAATGAAGGCGGCCATCACCGCTGAAGTCGCACGCCGCGAACTGCACGACGACATCAAGCGCGGTGCCGGTGGCATCCGCGAGATCGAATTCCTGTGCCAGGCGCTGCAGCTGATCCGCGGTGGTCGCGAACCGGCATTGCGCGAGCGTCGGCTGCTGGTGGCGCTGGACGCACTGGTGGCCGCCGGGCAGATCGCGCCCGAGGATGGCAGCGCGCTGCGCGAGGCCTACCTGTTCCTGCGCCGGCTGGAAAATCGCCTGCAGATGCTGCGCGACGCGCAGACTCACGTGCTGCCCAGCGACGCACTTGACCGCGAACGCATCGCCGTCGGGCTCGGCTATCCGGACTGGGAGGTGCTGCGCGCGGCGCTGGCCGAACAGCAGCAGCGCGTCAGTACTGAATTCGCCGCGCTGCTGGCACCGCGCAAGGGCCAGGCCGCGCCCGATGCACTGGCCAACTACTGGCGCAGCCTGCCCGAAGGCAGCAACGCACCGCTGCTGGCCGAAGCCGGTTTCCTCGATGCCAACGGCGCCGACCAGTCGCTACGCGATTTCGCCCAGGGCACCGGCGTGAAGTCGTTGTCCGATGCCGCGCGTGCGCGGCTGGATCGCGTGCTGCCCGCGCTGCTGCATGCGGCCACGCGTTCACCGCAGCCGGATGCCGCGCTCAAGCGCGTGCTTGGCCTGCTGCAGGCGGTGCTGCGCCGGACGAGCTATCTCGCCTTGCTGGACGAACAGCCCAGCGCACTGGCGCGGTTGGTGGACGTGCTGGCGCGCAGCGCGCTGCTGGCCGAACGGTTGGCGGCGTATCCGCTGCTGCTGGACGAACTACTGGACGTGCGCGTGTCCGGGCCGATGCCCGATGCCGCCGGCATGCTGGCGGAGTGCCAACAGGTACTGGCGGTGGAAGATCCGGAATCCGCACTGCGCTGGCTCAATGAAACGCGGCTGGCACTCAGCTTCCGCATGGCGATGGCCACGCTGGATGGCCGCCAGGGTGCGGTGGACAGCACGCGTCAACTGGCCGAGCTGGCGCAGGCCGTGGTGGTCACCGTGTTGGCGATGGCCGAAGCGGACATGCATGCCGCACACGGCGAGATTCCCGGCGGGCGCTTCGCGATCATCGGCTACGGCAGCCTTGGTGGGCTTGAGCTGGGCTTCGGTTCCGATCTGGACCTGGTGTTCCTGCACGACAACCCGGCCGGCGTGGATGCCAGTGATGGCGCGCGTCCGCTGGAGCCGGGGCGCTGGTATGCGCGCCTGGCGCAGAAGGTGATGGCGCTGCTTGGTGCGGTCACCGCCGCCGGGCGCCTGTACGACATCGACGTGCGCCTGCGCCCGGATGGCGGCAAGGGTTCGCTGGTGTCTTCGTTGGCCAGTTACACCGAATACCAGCGCGAACGCGCGTGGACCTGGGAACACCAGGCGCTGGTGCGCGCGCGTGGCGTGGCCGGCGATGCCAGCCTGCTGGCCGACTTCGAGCAGGTGCGTGCGCAGACGCTTGGGCGTGAGCGCGACACGGGTGTGCTGTACGCGGACGTGCTGAAGATGCGCGGCCGCATGCGCACCGAACTTGACCGCAGCGATGCCGCGCGACTGGACCTGAAGCAGGGTGCCGGTGGCGTGGTGGACCTGGAGTTCCTGCTGCAGACCGGCGTGCTCGCGCGCAGTGCGCAGCACGTGGCGTTGCTGCAGCCGCGCGATACGCCATCGTTGATCGATGCGTTGGCCGTTGCTGGTTTCCTGCCGGAAGACACGGCGCAGGCATTGCATGGAGCACATGCCACGCTGCTGGACGTGGGTCTGGCTTGCACCCTGGACCGGCGCCCGCGACTGGCACCGACCACGCCCGCGATTGAAGAGGCATGTGCCGCGATTACCGCCGCGTGCATTGCCGCGGAGCTGCCATTCGCCTGAGTGGGTGCAAATGCTGCAACAACTTTGGGTGGGTACCGACCGTTGGTCGGCACCATCTGTCGGCAGCGATGGGTTCTGCAGGGCGTGCCGACCAACGGTCGGCACCCACCGGATCAATGGCCGGCGATGACCCGCTGTTGGTAGATGCCAACCTTGGTTGGCATGAATGCAAAGCGCCAACCAAGGTTGGCAGCTACCAGATCAATGGCTCGGCGATGGTCGCCGTTGGTAGGTGCCGACCGTTGGTCGGCACCATCTGTCAGCAGCGATGAACGCTGAAGGATCGTGCCGACCAACGGTCGGCACCCACCGGGTTCAAGGTGTGTGCCAACCAAGGTTGGCACCTACCAGAGCAACGGCGGTCAGCTGGTGGTGCGCAGCGGCGCCATCTTCCACAACAGCGCGCGGAACGGGGCCAGCAGGCAGACGCCGATCGCCAGCTTCACCGCCAGGTCGCCGGCAGCCCAGCTCACCCACGGCAGGGTCGAACCGGCAAACGCGATCGACCAGAAAATGGTGGTATCCACCGTCGCGCTGCAGGTGGTGGCCACCATCGGTGCGCGCCACCAGCTGCCACGCCGCAGGCGGTCGAACACGGTGATGTCCAGCAGCTGCGCCACGATGAAGGCCGAGCACGAGGCAATGGCGATGCGCGGGGTGGCCACCCAGATCGACAACAGCACCGCCACCGCGAAACCGATCCACGCCACGCGGCGGGCGGGGCCCGGGCCGAAGCGGCGGTTGATCAGGTTGCTGACCAGGAACGCGACCGGGTAACTGAAAGCACCCCAGGTCAGCCAATCGTTGATCGGGTACTGCACCAGTACGTTGGACAGCAGCACCACCGCGCCCATGGCCAGCACCGCCAGCACCAGGGCGCGGGCGGTCAACGGGGCAAACACAGGGGCAGGACGCACGGACATGGCGAGCCAGGGGGACAAAGGGGATCGCCCATTATCCGCCCGGCTCGCGGCAATGCCAAAACCGGCCGTTCAGCTTTACAGCGTTTCGCTCATCACATCGCCGGCGGCGTAGGCGGTCGGCACATAGGCCAGCGCCTGGCCCTGCGCGCTCTTCACGGTCCAGCCGGCACCCGCGTCGGTCGGGTCGAAGCGCACCTGCTGGCCGACGACGAAACCGGCAATCGGATCATCGCCTGCAGCCGCCGGCCATTGCAGCGTTGCGGTCTGGTCGGCCTTGCCGGGCACCTGCAGGTGCACCTGGCGATCACCGGCTGGCGTGGTGGCGACCTGCTTCACTTCCATCGGTGGCAGCGGCACCGCCGGCGTGCGTGCGGCGACCTTGCCGTTGCGCTCGCTGGCCTTGAACGGGGCCTTGGACAGTTCGGCCAGTCCCATCGACGTGGCCAACGGAATCGACAGCACGATCAGCGACGTGACCAACACGCTGGTCTGGCCGCTGTTCAACTGCGGCGCGGCGCCGGCATGGACGGTGGGCACCACCAGCGCCGAAAGCAGCAGGGCAGTGGCGGGAACGCGCAGGTAACGGAACATGGAGACCTCCTGGTCAGGGTGGGGACGGCGGCTCAGCGCCGGGTATCGAAGATGTCGCGCGGGCCGGTGGCCTCGGGCAGGTATTCCAGTGGACGGCCCTGGTTGTCCTTCAACTGCCAGCCCTGGTCGGCGCCGGTCGGTTCGAAGTTCACGGTCTGGCCCACGGTGAACTGCACGGCGGGATCGCCGATGCCGCGCGGGTACTGCATCGATGCGGTGTTCTGCGGATCGTTGGCATCGCGCAGCAGCACTTCGCGGCGGCCATCCACGGTGGTGGCGATCGCGCTCACCTGCATCTGCGGCAGCTTGATCTGCTGCGGGCGGGCCAGCGGCTGGCCAGCATCGGCGGCATCCTGGGCTTCCTTCGCCGCCGCCGCGCGGGCCGACGTCACCATCTGTGTGGACATCTCCAGGCTCGGTCCCTGCGGACCCGGGTCATGGATGATCACGATGCGGCGCTCTGCATGAGCGGCCGTGGACCAGGCCAGGCTTGCGACGATCAGCATCGGCATCAGGACGGCGGGCAGGGTACGCATGTCGTTCTCCTTGCTGGATTCAGGGCGTGGCGGCGGCAGCACCAGCTACCGGCACGTGAGGGATCACCAGTTCCTGCTGCAGCTGGCTGCGCTGGTGCAGGAAGTCGAACACCGATTCCACCGTCACCACCGAATAGTTGCCGGAGATGCGCTCGCCGGCCGGATGGTCAGTGGTGGTGGCGTTGGCCACGAACAGGCGCGCACCCACGCGCTTGCCGAGGCCGATATGCAGCACGCTGGGCTGGTACTTCTGCTGGCGCAGCCACTGCTGCGCCTGTTCGCGCTTGACGATGGCCGGCGCGCCTTCGGTCTGCGCCATCGCCGCGGCCAGCACCTCCAGCACCCACTGGTTGGAGTTCTGGTAGTCGGTGGCAAACGGGTAGGCAACCACGTTGTATTTGGTTTCGTGCAGCGCCTTCGGCTGGATCGACGGCGACACCAGCATCGCTTTCAACGCGGCACGCAGCGGCGCCGAGGGCACGCCGATGCGCAGGTCGGTATGGCCGCCGCTCTCGCCGACGAAGTTGCCCAGCCCTTCGTGGTACAGCTGCGAGCTGTCGGTCTTGCAGCGGTTGAGCAGGTGCATCGCGCGCCAGCGGCCATTGTCCTCACGCACCAGGAAGGCCAGGTGGCTGTGGCGCAGGCCGTAGCGGCTCAGGTCCTGGCCACCGCGCGCGGCCACCACCACGTCCACATCGGGCAGCGCGTCCAGGCGCTCAGCGGTGGTCCAGGCCACGTCCAGCATCGCCGCCTGCGCGGCCACGCTCGGGTAGCGCTCGCGGCATTCGGTGCTGTTGGCCCAGGCCGGTGCGGTCGCCAGCAGGCTGGCGATCAGCAGCGCGGCGCGCGGCAGGTGGGAGAAACGATCCATGTCGATACCTTCAACGGCGGGCAGGCCCGCGCGCCGATCATACGCTGCTCAGCGCAGGGGACGATCCACGCCCTTGCGCTGGAGCTCCTTGTCGCAGGCATCGCTGATCGGGGCCACCGGCAGCGGCGGGCGCTGGCCCTTCGGATCGCGCAGCGCCGGTTGTTCGCGGTACGCGTCCAACTGCTGCTGGCATTGATACGAAATCGGATCCAGCTCGGTGGGCGTGGTGGAGCAGGCCGCGAGCAGGGCCAGGGGCAGCAGGAGCAAGGTACGCATGAAGACGTTCAGAGTGATGGGGGAAGCTGGACTCTAACCGCGGTACCGGATCGAAATGTTCAGAAATCGCTGGGCACCCGGCATTACCGTGATGCCAGGCGCCCAGGATTGCCGGCCAGCGGCCGGCACTACCCCAATGCCAGGCGCTGTTTCACTTCTGCCGCGATCCGCGCGGTCTCGCGCAGTGGCTCGATGCGGTCGTACTGCCAGTCCAGCCAGTGCGCCTGCAGCCGGCCGCGCTCGCGCAGCTGCTGCTGGAAACGCGCCAGCCGGCCCTGCACGGTATCGGCCAGCGCCACCATCACCGGCATGCGCGTGGCGCAGGCTTCAGACAGCAGGTTCACCGAATCGGGCGAGACCACCACGCGGTTGGCCCAGCCGAGCAGGCCGCCATAAGGATTCGTACCGTCGCCGCCGTCGCCCCAGATCACGTGCGGCAGGTCGGCGAACGTCGCGCGCAGGATCTCGGCCAAGGCCGGTGGCGTGCGCCGCGAGGTGGTGGCCAGCAGGCTGCCGCCCTCGCTGCGGATCTGCTCGGCCAACGCCTGGAACACGCCCACCATCGCGGTATCGTCCCAGGGCGCCAGCGGCGTCGGACCGCCCACCAGCAGCGCGGTGCGCGGGCCGGGCAGGGTACTGAAGCCAGCGAACGCGGCGCGGCCCCAGGCCAGCCAGTCGTCATCCACCGGGTTGAGGCTGCCGAGAAGGGTCAGCACGTTGCTGCCACGCAGGGCATCGTGTTCGGGCACCACCACCATGTCCCAGTGGCGGGCATTGATGCGCGGGTCGAGGATCTGCACCACCTGGCTGCCACGTGCGCGCAGCACGCGCAGTGCGCCGGCGGCCTGGCGGCCACAGCCGATCGCAAGCGGCGGTGCGTCCGCGGCCAGCGTCGCGAATGCCTCGCCGTAGCCGTTCACATCACCGGGCAGCCTCCGCGGCGACAGCCAGCGCCAGGGTGCGCGGGGCTGCAGGACCAGCGGCCGATGGGTGCCCTGGCGCAGCGCAGAGGCCAGCGCGACCGCCTGGCGGACATTGCCCGCACGGCCGTCCGTGACCGTCCAGGGCGCACTCGATCGTTTCACCTGTGGCATTAATTCGTTTCAGCCCTGCTGGGTGTTGCAACAGTCGCGACACTCTACACTGCGGCTCGTCGTTTCGCCCCGCGCCGCCCGCGGGCACTGACTTCCCTTAGCCGCCCTGGAGATCCACCGATGTCCCACGCGCTCGACGCTGCTGCCCTCGACCAGCTGTTCCGTACTGCCCGCACCCAGAACGCTTTCCTCGACAAGCCGGTCCCGGCCAGCCTGCTGCAGGAACTGTATGACCTGGTGAAGTGGGGCCCGACCGCCGCCAACACCACGCCGGCCCGTTTCGTCTTCGTCACCTCGAAGGAAGCCAAGGCCAAGCTGGCCCCGGCCCTGTCCGAAGGCAACCACGACAAGACCATGGCCGCCCCGGTAACCGTCATCATCGGCTTCGACCTGGACTTCCACGAGAAGCTGCCGTACCTGTTCCCGCACACCGATGCCAAGGCCTGGTTCGACGGCCCGCAGGAAGGCCGCCACGAAGCCGCCATCCGCAACGGCAGCCTGCAGGGCGCCTACCTGATCCTGGCCGCACGCGCGCTGGGGCTGGATGCCGGCCCGATGTCGGGCTTCGATGCAGCCAAGGTGGATGAAGCCTTCTTCGCCGGCACCTCCATCAAGTCGAATTTCCTGGTCAACCTGGGTTACGGTGACTCGGCGGGCCTGTTCCCGCGTCTGCCGCGCCTGTCGTTCGACGAAGCGGCGCGCATCGCGTAAGTCGTTGTATCGGTTTCGGGCCTGCCGTTCCGTGGCAGGCTCTTGCTGCACCGTGTACCCACCCTACGATCCGGAGAGTTCCTCAGATGAGCGCCACCCGTAAACTGCTGCTGCCGCTGGCCCTGACGCTGGCCATCGCCGCCTGCTCCAAGCCGGCCGACACCGCTGCCCCGGCCGCCGATGCCGCCGCCCCGGCCACCACCGAGCAGGCCGCCACCCCGGCCGCCGATGCCGCTGCTGCCGCGCCGGCCGCCGAAGCGATCAAGATCGCCTCGGGCACCTACAAGCTGGACCCGACCCACACCGACGTGCTGGCCCAGTGGAGCCACTTCGGCTTCTCCAACCCGAGCGCACACTTCGGCAACGTTGAAGGCACCCTGGTGTACAACGCCGAAGACGTGACCAAGTCCACCGTGGAAGTGAAGCTGCCGCTGAGCGGCCTGAACAGCTTCACCGCCAAGTTCGACGAGCACCTGAAGAGCGCCGACTTCTTCGACGCCGCCAAGTTCGCCGATGCCACCTTCAAGAGCACCAAGGTGGAAGCTGCTGGCACCAACAAGCTGACCGTCGCCGGTGACCTGACCATCAAGGGCATCACCAAGCCGGTCACCCTGGACGTCACCGTCAACGGCGGCGGCGAGCACCCGATGGCCAAGGTTCCGGCCGCCGGCTTCGATGCCACCACCACCCTGAAGCGCAGCGATTTCGGCGTCGGCGCCTACGCCCCGAACGTCAGCGATGAAGTGAAGATCCGCATCACCACCGAAGCCACCGGCGAAAAGCCGGCCGCTTGATGCACCCCGCTCACTCGTCGTGAGAAGGCAGAAGGCCCGCTGAAAAGCGGGCCTTCTTTTTGGGGCGTGGGGGACGCCTTGGTAGATGCCAACCTTGGTTGGCACACGAGCATTTCGCAGGCCAACCAAGGTTGGCCGCTACCGGTTCATGCAGGGCGGGAGAGTGCTTTGGTAGATGCCAACCTTGGTTGGCGCACGAGCACTTCGCGGGCCAACCAAGGTTGGCCACTACCGGTTCATGCAGGGCGGGAGAGTGCTTTGGTAGATGCCAACCTTGGTTGGCGCACGAGCACTTCGCGGGCCAACCAAGGTTGGCCACTACCGGTTCATGCAGGGCCGGAGAGTGCTTTGGAAGGTGCCAACCTTGGTTGGCACACGAGCATTTCGCGGGCCAACCAAGGTTGGCCACTACCGGTTCATGCAGGGCCGGAGAGTGCT
>NZ_JAWJTG010000005.1:0-126286 GCF_032911605.1 Stenotrophomonas mexicanensis | reverse complement strand
ACTGCTTCGCAAGCGCCCGAACGCACAGCCGCCAGCGGCTGGGCCGGGCCCCGGAAGGGGGACTTGCAGCGCCCCCCGCAACCGGACCCACCCCGCCATCCCACGGAATGCATGCTTTTGCTTTTGCTGATGCTCTTGCGGTTGACGTTGATTCGGCGGGTGCAGGGCGCAGCCCTGCAAAGAACCCCTACTCCTGCGGATCGCGGGTGATGTGGATGTCGGTCGGGGTCGACAGCGGAATGTTCCGCTCCGCCAGGATCTGCAGCAGGCTGAAGTACAGATCGCTGCGGGTGGCATACACCTGCCGCGGGCTGGCCACGTACGCGAAGCTGTTGATGGTGATCTGGCCACCGGCAATGCTGTCGATGTAGACCGTCGGCGCCGGCTGCTTCAGCACGTTGGTGTGCGCGGTGTACGCATCCAGCAACGCCTGCCGCAGGTTGCCGACATCGGTGCTGGGCGGCACCGCGAACTGGATCTGGATGCGGCCCTGGTTGTTGCCCATCGTCATGTTGCGGATGGTCTTGGTGATCAGCTCGGAGTTGGGCACGATCAGGGTCGACTTGTCGCCGACCTGGATCTCGGTCGAACGCACATTGATGCGGCGGATGTCGCCTTCCTGGTCACCCAGCTTCACCCAGTCGCCGATCTTCACCGGACGCTCGGCCAGCAGGATCAGGCCCGATACGAAGTTCTGGATGATCGCCTGCAGGCCGAAACCGATACCCACTGACAACGCGCTGACCAGCAGCGCAAGGTTCTTCAGGTTCAGCCCCATCGCGGTCAGCGCCCACAGGCCCACCAGGATGATGCCGACGTAACCGGCGATGGTGCTGATCGAATTGCGCGCACCCAGATCCAGCTCGGTCTTGGGTAGATAGGTGTCGGTCAGCCAGCGCTGCAGCAGCTGGGTCAGCCCCATGCCTACCAACAGCACCAGCACGCCGGTGACGATGCGGCCGGGCTGCAGCGTCAGGCCCTCGTTGATCTTGATGCCATTGGACAGCGAGGCGATGCGTTCGACAATCGTGCCGACGTTGCCGAACGGTGCAGCCAGGGCCAGCAGCGCGACCAGCACCACCAGCGTACGCAACATCGCAGACAGCAGAACACCCGCCTGCTCCAGCCTCGACACGCTCAGGCCAGTGCTGAGCAGGATGGTCTGGCCGACCTTGCTGTCCGCGTTGAGCAGCCACGTGCTGAAGTCATCGACGAACTTGAACAACAACATCGCGGCCATCACCACAATGCTGCCGCCGATCAGCTGCTGGTTCACGAACTTGGCGAAATTCACGTAGCCCAGCAGGGTGGCGATGATCGCAGCCACCACCGCGATGTTGCCCGCCACGCGCGCCAGCACCAGCCAGCTGCTGCGCCGCACCGACGTGCTCGCCGTCAGCCCGTCGGCCTGTGCCTCCAGCTTGGCCTCGGCCTCGGCGGTCTGCCGTCGGTGCAGGCGCGCCAGCGTCACCAGCATCGCCATGATCAGACCCAGGTAGGTCAGCGCGATCACTCCGTCCAGCGCCACGGTGGTCACATCGCTGGTGCGCGTGGCCTGATCGAGGGCGACCAGCACCGTACTCAACCAGGCCAGCGCTGCGGCGCCCCACGCATATTTGCGCAGCTTCAGCGCGGCGGTGTCATCCAGGTTCAACAACCGCCACGACGGGCGATTGGGCACCAGCAGGCAGGCGCTGAGCGCGGCGATGAACGCAGCGGCGAAGGTCGCCTGCTGCACGCCGTCGGCCACGTTCTGCAGGCGCGGGGCGATCGCATCGACGGCGTTGAGCGAGGCAATGAACACCACCACCGCATAGCCGGGCAGCAGCGTGCCCACCAGCAGCAGCCACATGGCCAGGCCGGACCGGCGTAGCCGTCCATCGGGCGCACGCTCGGACGCGGCAAAGCGCCGCCCCAGCGCGCGCAGCCACAGCCGCAGCGGGAACATCATCACCAGCGCGGCCACCAGGCCCAGCAACGGCGTGCCCCAGCCATTGGCCCGGATGCCGGCGACGAAGGTATCGCGCCCCTGCTCGGCTAACGGCGCGACGCGTGCGATATCGATCGGCAGGCGCTCGGCAACCTTGCTCCACAGCGCGGGCGACAACGGCGAGGCAACCTTCTGCCCCAGTTCTTCGGTACGTTGCGCGGCGCGCTGCTGGTCGATGTCGGTCGCCAGCTGCTGGGCGCGCACGGCACTGGTCTTGGCCTGCGCTACCGACGCGGCCAGTCCGTCGCGTTGCTTGTTGATGGTGCGCCGTTGCGCCGCCAGTTCGGGCGGCTCTGTGGTGCCCTCGGCAGGCGTGCCCAGCTGCGCCAGTTGTTCGTCGAGGCGAACCAGCTGTGGCTGCAGCTCCTTTTCCAGTGCCTCAGCATCCCGCCGCGCCTGCGAGGCATCCTCGGACAGCATCGCCAGTGTCTCGATGGCGGCCGCATCACCACGCTTGCGGTCGACCTCCTTCAGCTTCGCATCGATACCTGCCAGCTGCTGCTTCGGCGTGGGCTCATCATCCTGCGCCAGCACCGGCGCGGACAGCAGGAAGGCGCTGCACAGCAGCAGGGCCAGCCAAGGGCCCCGTGCACGGATCGATCGCAGGAAAGAAGACAAGCCAGCCACACCGGTTCGCGCGGACCACCGCGCCTGCGCGCGACTATACGGCAGAGGCGGTCAAGGGCGGATGGGCGGCCCTGGCAACGTCGAGCATCAGTACTTCAGCCGCAGCTCTTCCACGGCCGGCTGCTGCAGCGCGTACCAGTCCTGGAACTCTTCCTCGGTGATCTCATCGGGCGCATACACCGCCACCGGGTGCCAGTCGTGGTCGGTCGGCAGCGGCTGGCGCGGGCCGGCACGCAGGCTGTAGGCCACGCCTTCGTAGTCGACCAGGTCATCGACCTGCGGCCACTGTTCGCGTGCGAACGCGGATTCACTCTTCAACAGGATCACCTGGTACATCGGCACCTCCACCTCGTCTGGATCAGGAAAACACGGCGCTGGCTGCAGGATACCGCCACGCCGGTGACAACGGGCGCTCCGCCGGGGCGACGGAACGTTCTGGACACGGCCATCGCCCCGGCTTCACCCGCCCATGGCAAGGCCATCGGCATCGTGGAGGCCCACCCCTGCCACGACCACCGATGACCGAGCACCCGCCGCTGAAGACCGTCGCCGACCTCAAACTGCCCCGCTACCTGGGCACCTGGTACGAGATCGCGCGCCTGCCGATGCGCCACGAGCCGGAAGACTGCACCGACGTGTCGGCGCACTACACCCTGCTCGACAACGGCAACGTCGGCGTCACCAACCGCTGCCGTATGGACGGCGAGGTCGAGGAAGCCACCGGTGAGGCCTGCGCCGTCGACAACGACAGCGCGCGCCTGGAGGTGAGCTTCCTGCCCAAGGGCCTGCGCTGGCTGCCGTTCGCCAAGGGCGACTACTGGGTGATCCAGGTCGCGCCGGACTACAGCGTGGCACTGGTCGGCAGCCCCGATCGCAAGTACCTGTGGCTGCTGGCCCGCGAACCGCAGCTGGACGCTACCGTGCAGGACCATTATCTGGCGGCCGCCCGCCTGCAGGGCTTCGATCTGTCCGAACTGATCCAGACCCCGCATACCGGCCGTCCCACGGCCTGAGCAGCACACGGCCATGGACCTGAAGAGCGGTTACCCCTGGTGGGCGGTACGCAATGGATTGATCCAGGCGTTTCCGCCATTGGAAAAGGACCTGCGCTGCGACGTGCTGGTGGTCGGTGGCGGCATCACCGGTGCGCTGATTGCCGACGAACTGTCCCGGCATGGCCACGACGTGGCGGTGATCGAGCAGCGCGACATCGGCTGGGGCAGCACCGCTGCCAGCACCGCGTTGCTGCAGTACGAGATCGATACCCATCTGCTGGAACTGGCGCAGCGCCATGGTCAGGACGCCGCCGCGCTCGCCTATCGGGCGTGTGCCGAGGCGATTCCGGCCCTGGGCGACGTGGCTCGCGGCCTGAAAGACGTTGATTTCCAGCGCATGGACAGCCTGTACCTGGCCAGCCGCCATCGCGACGTGCCGCGCCTGATGGCCGAAGGTGAGGCACGGCGCGGAATCGGCCTGGATGCCCGCTGGCTGGGCCCGGAGGCACTGCGGGAGCGCTTCGACGTGGACGCCGGCGGTGCCCTGCTCACGCGCCAGGCGGCGCGGGTCGATCCCTATCGCCTGACCTATGCGCTGCTGCAACGCGTGCGCCGGCGCGGCGGCAATGTGCATGACCGTACGGTACTGCACACGCTCACGCCCAGCGCGCGCGGGGTAACCGCCCTCACCGAGGACGGCGCCACGATCCACGCCCGCCACGTGGTGCTGGCAATGGGCTATGCCAACCAACGCTGGCTGCATCAGCGCGTCGCACGCAACCGAAGCAGCTATGCCTTCATCACCGACCCGATCGATGCAGACGTGCTGGGCCGGCTGCGCAACACGATGGTGTGGGAGAGCGCACGCCCGTACCTCTACCTGCGCGCCACCGGCGACCGCCGCCTGCTGGTGGGCGGGCTGGACGACGCCATCGACATCCCCGCCCGCCGCGATAGGCGCGTAGAGCGCAAGGCCGACAAGCTGATGAAACAGCTCCAGCACTGGTTCCCGCGGCTGGATCCGGTGCCCGCCTTCTCCTGGGCCGGCACCTTCGCCGAAACCGCCGACGGCCTGCCTTTCTTCGGCCCGCACGATCAGTGGGGGCCACGGGTGCATTTCGCCATGGCCTACGGCGGCAACGGCATCACTTATTCGATGATCGGCGCCCAGCTGCTGCGGGCCCGGATCGAGCGGCGCAGGCATGCGCTGGAAGGGCTGTTCGGGTTCGGGCGGCTGTGACCTGCAGCCAGGCATGGCCTGGCTCTACCCCAATCCGGCGCCGACAGGCATCATTCAAGCAACCCCTGCTAGCGTCGGCCTGTACCGCCGCGTGTTGCGTGGCCACTTGTCCGCTGGAGCGCCGTCATGATCCGCCCCCTGACCCTGCTGCTGTGCTTGGCCCTGCCGGGAACCGTGCTGGCCCAGTCCGCCGCTGGCGCCACCGCGCCGCAGGCCGCCGGCCTGGACCTGACGCTGCCGCAGGCGCCGATGCGCTACCTCAACGACCCGGCCCTGCAGCAGGACCCGCCGGGCACGTACTACGGTGACAAGAGCGGCCCGCGCGTGCACGACGACGCGAAGATCGCCGACGTCACCGACGACAAGGTCAAAGTGTCCGGCAGCTTCACCACCGGCATCGGCTATTCCAAGAACGGTGGCAACAGCCACTACAACGCCGCCACGCTGAACCTCAGCAAGAACTACACCACCGATGAAGGCAAGACCCACGGGGTCAACGTCAACATCCACGTGAGCGAAGGCAAGGGCCCGGGCTTCTACGGCCCGTACGGCGGCTACTACGGCCGCGGCCCGGGCTACTGGGATTACCCGCCGCCGTTTGGCTGGTAAGCGCCGCGTCGGGCCTGGGCCGACCAGGGTCGGCCGCTACCGCTGCGTACGCTTGGTAGGTGTCGACCTTGGTCGACACGCTTTCTCCCCGTGTGCCGGCCAGCGGCCGGCACCTACCGGCACGCGAATCAATCCAGCCAGCCATCGCGCTCGCTGTGCAGGATGCGGCCGTCATAGCCGCTCAGGCGCACGTCCACCTTCTGGTTGCGGGCATTGCGGGCTTCCAGCGACCAGGTCGCACCATCGCGTTCCAGCGAATGGATCTCGCGCAGGCCATGCGCCTGTGCCCGTGCCAGCACCTGCTCGGTGGTCAACAGTGCGCGCTTGCTGTGCTCATCGAAGATCTCGCCGGTCTTCGGGTCCACGTAGACCTCGCTGAAGCGGCCATCGGCGCGGCTCACGTCAGCCTCCCACAGGCCATCATCGCGTTCGATCTCGTGGATCTGGGTGTAGCCGGCCTTGCGCAGGGTCTGTTCGACCTGGGCCATGCCCAGCGGTGCAGCCTGTGCGGCCGGTGCGATGGCCAGCAGAGCAACAGTGGCGAGGGTGAGCGACTTCAACATGGGGGTTCTCCTGTTCGTGTTCGTGGCCGGACCATCCCGGCAACGCCACAATGCACCCCGTGGTTAACAGCTCCTTAGCCGGCACTGTTAGCCAGCTGTTACTCAGCCCCGGCACACTCACGCCTGTTCCTACAGCCCGCCCTGCGCCCCGATGCTCTCCACCCTGCCCCTGCTGCTGGCCCTGGCCAGCGCCCCCACCGCCGCCGCACCGGCACAGGACCCGGCGCAGCAGGTCGCGCGCCGCGCCGTGCAGCAGGGCCGCTACGTGCCCTTGGAAAGCGTGGTGCGCGATGCGCTCAAGCGCTTTCCGGGCCAGCTGCTGGAAGTGGAACTGGACGATGGCGTCTACGAAGTGGAGATCCTGCGCGGCGACGGCGTGGTAGTGGAGCTGGACTATGATGCGCGCAGCGGAAAGCTGCTGAAGACGGAGCTCGACGACTGATGCGCATCCTGTTGGCCGAAGACGATGCCGCGCTGGCACAGCGCCTGGTGCCCCTGCTGGAGCAGGCCGGCTACGTGGTGCACGTGGTCGCCGACGGCCGCCAGGCCGAGGAGATCGGCCAGATCGAAGATCTGCAGGCCGCCATCGTCGACCTGGGCCTGCCCGGGCTGGACGGACTGAGCGTGATCGAGCGCTGGCGCGGCAACGGCCGCAGCTTTCCGGTGCTGGTGCTGACCGCACGCGGGCGCTGGCACGACAAGCTGGCCGGCTTCGACGCCGGCGCCGACGATTACCTCACCAAGCCGTTCCAGGCCGACGAACTGGTGCTGCGCCTGCGCGCCCTGATCCGCCGCAGCCACGGCCACGCCAGCCCGCGCCTGCACTGCGGCCCGCTGCAGCTGGACGTCAACGCCGGCCGCTTTGAACTGGATGGGCAGGCGCTGTCGCTGAGCCCGCAGGAGTTCCGCCTGCTCAGTTACTTCATCCACCACAGCGGCCAGGTGATCGGCCGCGACCGCCTGGGCGAACAGGTGTTCGATGGCGGGCACGATGCGGACTCGAACGCACTGGACGTGCTGCTCGGGCGGGTGCGCCGCAAGCTCGGCATCGATCTGATCCAGACCGTACGCGGCCAGGGTTGGCGGCTGGCCGCGCCGTGAGCCGGCAACCCTCGCTGCGACGGCGCCTGCTGCTGGCTGGCGGTGTCGGCCTGCTGCTGGTCTCGCTGCTGGCCAGTGCGCTGCTGGGCGAGCTGTTCAAGCGCAGCGCGCGTGACCGCCTCGACCACGAACTGCAGCAGGACATGCTGACCCTGCTGGCGCAGGCCGAAGTGGATCCGGACGGACAGCTGCGCCTGCGCCAGGAACCCAATGACGCACGCTTCCAGCGCGTGTTCTCCGGTGCCTATTGGCAGATCGGCGGTGCCGATGGCCGCGTGCTGCTGCAGTCGCGTTCGCTGTGGGATGAAACCCTGCCCGTCACAGCCGGCGGGCCGGCCACGCGCAATCTGAGCGGGCCGCTGCAGCAATCCCTGCGCGCACGCGTGCAGCAGGTGCGCCTGCCGCGCGCCAGCGAGCCGTTCGTGGTCGTGGTCGCCACCGACCGCAGTGCGCTGGATGCGGATGTGGCCGCATTCCGTCAGCGCACGGCCATCGCCCTGGCCGTGCTGGTTGCCGCGTGGCTGGCGGTGCTGGCCAGCCAGGTGCACTTCGGATTGCGCCCGCTGCACCGCCTCGGTGCGCAGCTGGAACGGGTGCGGCGCGGCGACGCGCAGCGCATCGATACACAGGGGCTGGGTGCGGAGGTCGCACCGCTGGGCGAGGAGCTCAACGCGCTGCTGGAGCATCAGCAACGCATGGTCGCGCGCGCGCGCACCAGTGCACAGGATCTGGCGCATGCGCTGAAAACCCCGCTGAGCGTGCTGGCCACTGAGGCCGACGGCGACGGCGCGGACTGGCGCGCCACCGTACGCGAGCAGAGTGCGCGCATGCAGGCCAGTGTCGACCGTTACCTGGCCGCAGGGTTGGCCGCCGATCATCGCCAGCGCACCGACGTGGCGGCAGTCGCACAGGCGATGTGCCGGCTGATGGCACGCGTGCATGGCGAACGTGGCATCACTTTCATGGCGGCTGGTATCGATCCGGCGTTGCAGTTCGCCGGTGCCGGTGCGGACCTGGAGGAAATGCTGGGCAATCTGCTGGACAACGCCGGCAAGTGGGCGAAGCAGCGGGTGGACGTCACTGCAGACACCAGCGAAGGGCAGTTGCGCATTGAGGTACGCGACGACGGCCCCGGGCTGGCTGCAGACGCGCTGGAACAGGTCACCCAGCGTGGCGTTCGTCTGGATGAGCGCGAGGGCAGCAGTGGGCTGGGGTTGGCGATTGTGGGTGATATCGCTGCCAGTTATGGCGGGCGGTTGGCGCTGGAAAAAGCACAGCCGGGATTGCGGGCCACGTTGTGGTTGCCGGTGGCGTGAGGCGGCCAACCTGACGGCGGGTAGTGCCGGCCGCTGGCCGGCAACCACGTGATCACCGGGAACGCCGGTCGCCGTGCATCCGGTAGGTGTCGACCTTGGTCGACACGCATCAAAAGCGCCGACCAAGGTCGGCATCTACCAAAGCAGTGCATCAGTTCCCTCGGCCATCGCGCCCCCGGTAGGTGTCGACCTTGGTCGACACGCACCCACCAGCATCAACGGTGGTGCATCCACCAGCAGTCAATCGCGTCCAGCACGATGTGGATCATCAAACCGATGCCGAACAACCGCGTTTTCTTCGGCACGCACAACCCGGCATAGACCGCGATGGCCGGTGCGGTGTGCAGCGGGTGGAACCCGATGCTGCAGCGATTCGGCGCATAGATCGGGTCGGCCAGCAGATGGTCCAGATCGATGATCCAGCCCAGCAGCATCAGCACCCACGCCGAGGCGAAGCGCTTACGCCAGAACAGCCATGCCAGCAGCGCTGGCACGGCGGCATGCAGGAACAGGTGGAAGATCGCGCGCGCGCTCATCGGGGCCGGTAGCGCCGGGCCTATGCCCGGCGTTCCCGTTTACCTCAGACCAGCGGTTCGTCGGACAGGTAGGTGTAACCGGTCAGGCCGGCTTCCAGCGCCTCCGACAGCTCCCGCGCGCGTTCCGGCGACAGCTGCGCCTCGGCCACGCGCTGCGCATAGGTCGCACGCAGCTCGTCCAGGCGGTAACCCACGTAATCCAGCATCACGTCGGTGGTGTCACCACGGCGCTGCTGGGTGATGGCGTAGCCATCGGCATCGGCCAGCACTTCCACCGCGTCGGTATCGCCGAACAGGTTGTGGATGTCGCCCAGGATTTCCTGGTAGGCGCCGACCATGAAGAAGCCGATGCGGTAGCTCTCGCCCGGCTTCATCTTGTGCAGCGGCAGCGAGCTGTCCAGGCTCTCGTTCTCGACATAGGTTTCCACCATGCCGTCCGAGTCGCAGGTCATGTCGGCGATGATGCCGCGACGGTCCGGGGTTTCGTCCAGGCGCTCGATCGGCACGATCGGGAACACCTGGTCGATCGCCCACACGTCCGGGATCGATTCGAACACGCTGAAGTTGACGAAGTACTTGTCGACCAGGCGCTCGTTCAGTTCGTCCAGCACCGGGCGATGGCTCTTCTCGTCGTAGCTCAGGCGCGCACGCACGCCATGGGCGATGGCGTAGAACAGATCGTCGATGCGCGCACGCTGCGGCAGGTCGATCTGGCCCAGCGCGTAGCTGGCCAGGCCTTCGGCGTGGAAGTGCTGTGCTTCCTGGAACAGCTCCACCGCCGGGCGCACGTCCAGCTCGTCGTGGATCTCGCGCAGGTGGCGGATCGCGGCCGGCTCGTCGTCGTGCTGGTCCGGCACGCGGCCTTCCTGCGCCTCTTCCACTTCCGAGACGTTGGCGATCAGCACCGCGTGGTGCGCGGTCATCGCGCGGCCGCACTCGGTGACGATGCGCGGCGGGGTCAGGCCGAACTCTTCGCAGGCATTGGCCAGCGGCTGCACGATGTTGCTGGCATAGGAATGCAGGCCGTAGTTGATCGAGCAGAAGCTGCGCGAACGGGTGCCTTCATAGTCCACGCCCAGGCCACCGCCCACATCGACGTGGGTGATCTTCGCGCCCAGGCGCGACAGTTCCACGAAGTAGCGGGTGGCTTCGCGCATGCCGTTGGCGATGTCGCGCACGTTGGAGATCTGCGAGCCCATGTGGAAGTGCAGCAGGTTCAGGCAGTCGGCGTACTCGGTGTCACGCAGCGACTTCCACAGGTCCAGCAGCTGGCGCGGCGACAGGCCGAACTTGGCCTTGTCGCCACCGCTGTTCTGCCACTTGCCGGCGCCCAGCGAGGCCAGGCGCATGCGCACGCCCAGGCCCGGCTTCACATCCAGCGCCTTGGACTCTTCCAGCACCAGCTTCAGTTCGGAAGGCTTCTCGATGACGATGAAGGTCTGCAGGCCCAGCTTGCGGCCGATCAGGGCCAGGCGGATGTACTCGCGGTCCTTGTAGCCATTGCAGACGATCAGGCCACCCGGGCGCGACAGCGCCAGCACGGCCATCAGCTCGGGCTTGCTGCCTGCTTCCAGGCCGAAGCCTTCGCCGTGGTGGCTGGCCAGGGTGCCGGCCACGCCGCGGGTCTGGTTGACCTTGATCGGGTACACGGCGGTGTAGCCGCCGCTGTATTCCCAGTCCTGCTGGGCCTGGCCGAAGGCCGCCTGCAGCTTGCCCAGGCGCTGGCCGAGGATGTCCGGGAAGCGCACCAGCAACGGCAGCTTGGCGCCGGCCGCACGGGCCGCGTCGACCACCTTGGGCAGCGACACCACCGGGCCGTCCGCCCCGGTCGGTCTCACCACCATGTGCCCGGCCTGATCCACGTCGAAGTAACCGTCCGCCCAATGCGGGATCGAGTAGGTCTTGCGGGCTTGGTCGAGGGACCAATCGGTCATTTCAGTCGGCCTTGTTGGCAATAAAAGGGGGGGCATGATAACGCCTATATGCCCACAGGTTCGTTATCATGCGCGCCCGCGCCCGTGACAGGTTCCAACCTGAACGGGCCGATCCGTCCGGATGTGGCATCTGTGCCACGCGGCCCCGCCCGCCAGCCCGGCTTCACCCCTCCGAACAGGACTGTTTTCAATGACTGACAGCAACAACTGGTACATCGAACACTTCGAGCGCACCGGCTCGGCCATCGGCTACCGCATCACCGGCAAGCTGGACGAGGTGCAGTCGCCGTTCCAGAAGATCGAGATCTTCCAGACCACCGACTGGGGCAACCTGATGACCATCGACGGGGCCATCATGCTGACCAGCAAGGACAACTTCTTCTACCACGAGATGATCAGCCACCCGGTGCTGTTCACCCACGCCGCGCCCAAGCGCGTGGTGATCATCGGTGGCGGCGACTGCGGCACCCTGCGCGAAGTGCTCAAGCACAAGGGCGTGGAGAGCGTGACCCAGTGCGATATCGACGAGCAGGTCACGGTGATGGCGCGCAAGCACTTCCCGGAACTGTGCGACTCCAACGACGACGCGCGCGCCGAGCTGCTGTTCGACGACGGCGTGGCCTACATGGCCAACTGCCCGGCGGGCAGCGTGGACGTGGTGATCGTCGACTCGACCGATCCGGTCGGCCCGGGTGAGGGCCTGTTCAACAAGGCCTTCTACGAGAGCTGCTTCAAGGCCCTGAAGGACGACGGCATCCTGGTGCAGCAGTCCGAATCGCCGCTGATGCAGCTGGACCTGATCAACGAAATGCGCACCGAGATGGGCAAGGCCGGCTTCGGCTCGTTCAAGACCCTGCCGTTCCCGCAGCCGTGCTACCCCACCGGCTGGTGGAGCGTGACCATGGCGCGCAAGGGCGACAGCAGCTTCGACTTCCGCCAGGCCGACTCGGCCGCCAAGACCTTCAACACCCTGTACTACACCGCCGCGCTGCACACCGGCGTGCTGGTGACCCCGCCGTTCGTGCAGGCCGCACTGAAGGGTTGATCCAACAAAAAACCCGCGCTGGCAACAGCGCGGGTTTTTGCTTTCTGTAGAGTCGAGCCATGCTCGACTGCTCTTCTGCAGGGCTACCGCGATCTGACCGAAATGCAGTCGAGCATGGCTCGACTCTACAATTCAAAGCGCCCAGATACCGGCGATCACCGCCACCACCAGGCCCCACTTGATGACCTGATACGCCACCACGCTGCGCTCGCGCAGTGCCTTGGCCTTCAGGCGCACCTTGTAGACGCTGCCAAAGGCCTTGTTGACGCCACCGGTCGGGTCACCCGGCAGGTTCGGAGAGGCACCACCAGCCAGCAGCGTGGCCGCCACCGCGCGGTTGAACAGCCCCGGCAGGCCGAAGCGCAGCGGGCGGGCGATGTCGCAGAACAGGATCACGCGATCATCCGGCGTCTCGTTGTGCGCGTGGTGGATGTAGGTCTCGTCGAACATCATCCACTCGCCGTCGCGCCAGCTCTTCTTGATGCCGTCCACTTCGATGTAGCAGCCGTCGTTGTTGGGCGTGGCCAGGCCCAGGTGCAGGCGCAGCGAACCGGCGAACGGGTCGCGGTGCGGGCGCAGTTCGCTGCCCGACGGCAGCTGCGCGAACATCGCCGCGCGCACATCCGGCAGCGACTCCAGCAGCGCGGTGGTCTTGGGGCACATCGCCTTCGCCGACGGATGCGACGGGCCATACCACTTCAGGTAGAAGCGCTTCCAGCCACGGCGGAAGAACGAGTTGAAGCCGGCATCGTTGAACGTGCTGGAGGCGGCGATCTTCTGTGCATCGCGCAGCGCCAGCGCCTCGTCGCGGATCATCTGCCAGTTCTGGCGCAGCGGCTCCAGCTGCGGGAACTCCTTGGCCGGGTCCAGGAACGGCGTGGTCGGCACCTTCGAGAACATGTACATGACCACGTTGATCGGGGCCATGAAACTGGAGTGGTCCAGCAGCTGGCGCGACCAGCGCGCGCGGACCTTGCCACGGAAGTGGATGTACAGCACGCAGGCGACGAACAGCGCTGCAATGACGATTTTGATGATCAAAACACTTTCCTCCAGCCGCAGCCGGAACGGGAAACAGGGCGATGCACGGCCGGACGGCCAGCACCGGTGGGGACCGCGGCAGGGGACGGGGACGTGCCAGGAAGGGGCGGCCGCCGATGTCGCGAATTAACAGCTTATGGTCGGCAGGCCGTGCGTCGGGGTCAAGCTGGACGTGCGTGACGTTCAGCGGGCCGCGGATGAACGAAGCAGAGCGAAATGCAACCTATTGATTATGAAAGAATCACCGGCCAAGTGAGACATAATTGTCCGATTGGGCGCGACGAACTGTTCCAGCCACGACCCCGACATTTCTCCGACAAATCGTGGAATAGCGAACTGGCGAGTACTAAAATTAACGAAAACTTAGTAACTCCCTGTAACACCGGTTCGCTTGACGCTTTGCGCCACCCACCGGGTCGTCCGAGACCCCGACATGTATCTTCCTGCTCTCCCCCCCTCCTCCTGCGGCAATGACGCCGCCTCCCCGCTGCTGCTCAAGCGCGGCGAACGCTTCCTGGCCCCCGACGTCTACCGTACCTGCCTGGACGGGCGCGAGGCGGTCATCAAGGACTATTCCCGCTACCGCGGAACTCCCGTTTCACTGATCGCGCGGCTGATGGTGCGCCGTGAAGCCCGCATGCTGCAGCGCCTCGGCGGCTGGAAGCATGCCCCCGCGCTACTCGGCACCCTCGGTGGCCTGGCGCTGGGCATGGAGTTCATTCCCGGCCAGACCCTGAGCACCGCACAGGCCGTCGGCAATGAAGTGTTCGAGCAGCTGCAGCACGCGCTCAGCCGCCTGCACGCCGCCGGCATCACCCACAACGACCTGCATGGCACCAACGTGGTGGTCAGCAGCGGCGTACCGGTGCTGCTGGACTTCACCTCGGCCTGGCGGGCCCCGCGTTGGCTGCGCCGCAACCCGCTGAGCCGGCAGATGCGCCGCAGCGACATGAAGAACCTGCTGAAGATCCGCCAGCGCGTAACCGGCCAAGCGCCGAGTGCCGCGCAGGCTGCACTGGTGGCCGACCCGGGTTGGGTGGCGGCGGTGCGGCAGGGCTGGAAGCGGTTCTACAAGTGGGCGAAGCGCCGGTAAGCGCTTTGCTTTGGTAGGGGTCGAGCTTGCTCGACCGCTCTTATGTAGAGTCGAGCCATGCTCGACTGCTCTTCCTGCATCGCGCGAAATGCAGTCGAGCATGGCTCGACTCTACAGAAACCGGGTTACAACGCGTCCGCGTCCAGCTCACCGGTACGAATACGCACCACGCTGCCCAGGTCGTACACAAACACCTTGCCGTCACCAATCTTGCCGGTGCCGGCGGCCTTCACGATCGCCTCAACCACGGCCTCAACCTGGTCATCGGTCACCGCCACTTCCAGCTTCACCTTCGGCAGGAAATCGACCACATACTCCGCGCCGCGGTACAGCTCGGTATGGCCCTTCTGGCGACCAAAGCCCTTCACTTCCGTCACCGTGATCCCGGTGACCCCACGCTCGGCCAGCGCTTCGCGCACGTCGTCGAGCTTGAACGGCTTGATCACCGCCATGACCATCTTCATCGTCTATCTCCTGTCTTCCGGCGTGGAGGATAGCGCCTGAACACGGCCCGTGCGAAGCCGCTGCCGCCTGTCCGGGCAGTGGCTGCCAGCAGTATCCTTGTGCCCGAATGGCCTGCCCGCGCCGGATGCACGGGCCCACCCCCACGGAGCACCCCATGATCGACCTGAATCAAATCGATGACCTCGCCCGTCGCCTCAGCGACCTGGTGCCACCGGGCCTGCGCGAATCGCGCGAGGAACTGCAGGCCACCTTCAAGAGCGCGCTGCAGGCCGGACTGGCCAAGCTCGACCTGGTCACCCGCGAGGAGTTCGAAGTGCAGCGCGCCGTGCTGCTGAAGACCCGCGAAAAGCTGGACGCGCTGGAAACCGCCGTGCGCGAGCTGGAAGGGCGCCGCGCCGCAGAATGAAAAAAGGAGGCGCACCGCGCCTCCCACTACAGAGTATTTCCCGGATGGGGCCTTGCAGCAAGGCCCACCGGGCGCCCTAGACTCGCCGGCCTGTCGATCCGGCAGGACACGCAGGGGCAGTGCCGATGGCGCAGGACACCGAATGGACACCCGTTTCGCATGACACCTGCGACCAGGTCGCCGGGCCGTTCTATCACGGCACCCGCGCCGATCTCGCGGTGGGCGAACTGCTGAGCGCGGGCTTCAGGTCCAACTATCGCGACAGTGTGGTGATGAACCACATCTACTTCACCACGATTGCCAAGGGGGCCGGGCTGGCTGCGGAGGTGGCCAAGGGTGAAGGGCGTCCGCGCGTGTATGTGGTGGCGCCGACCGGGCCGTTTGAAGACGACCCGAACGTGACCAACAAGAAGTTTCCCGGGAACCCGACGCGGTCGTATCGGAGTGCGCAGCCGTTGCGGGTGGTTGGGGAGATTACGGAGTGGGAAGCCTACGACGCGGAGTTCGTTCGGCAGTTGAAGGCGTTTGTTGCTTCGGGGAGTGGGGAGATCATCAACTGATGAATGGGAAAACGCTGACGCGGCAGTTCGGAGGTGTCTAATTTACGGGCTTAAGTTGGGCAATACCTTACAGCGCGTACATCCACACAAATCATACATGGGGTTCTCGCGCAAGCTCATAGCCCTGCCCGCGCTGGAGAGGCCTGAGGGTCGGGACGAGCATCGCCGCCGCCGCCGACTAGCCCGACCCGCAATTACTACTACCGGTTGACTTCTTGACGTGCGGTGCCTGAACGGCCAGCTGGACACGTGACCGACGCGCCGCTCCAAGCGGTATATGTCTTATTGGTACCGGATGCCTCCAGAGGCGCCCACGCCAGACACTCCAGTGCGGGAATGGCAGGTAGTTGGAATACCGTGCCGGGCAGGGGCTAGCATTCGTGACATTGGAATGTGACCGCGAGGAGGGCCGTCGTCTCCTCATACTCCGCCAATGGCTTAGTGTTTCAAAAGACCAAAGCTCCGTCTCAGCGGACGAGAATCGGAACCACTAGACTGATCACTAAATATGACGGGGGACACAAGAGAAATGGCGACGCTCAGCTTTGATCTCGAGAACTGCTACGGCATCCGTAGGCTCTGTCATGACGTCCGCCTGGACCGCAAGGGCTGCGCAGCCATCTATGCCCCAAACGGCTCGATGAAAACGTCGCTAGCGAAGTGCCTTCAAGATCTATGTAAGGGCGTTGACTCTTCCGACCAGATATTCACCGACCGAGTTACGAAACGCAGCATTTTACTTGACCGAGAGGAGTTGCAGAGTACGGGCGTATTCGTGGTACGCAGCTACGACGAAATGTTCTCGAATTCTGACAAGACTGCAATGCTCTTGGTCAATCATGAGCTTCGACTGAGGTATGAAGAACAGATGGGAAGCATCCAGAAGGCGAAGGAAGCCCTTCTGAAGGCGCTGAGGAAGATATCCGGCACCAAACGCGACATCGAGCGCGAAATCTCGCAGATTTTCGTAAGAAACGACAGGGATTTCGTTACTGCGCTGCGCCGCGTCCGAGAAGAAGTGCAAGCCGAGTCGATACAGGACTTCTCGAAGACCCCTTACGAAGTAATATTCGGCGACAAGCCAGCAGCGTTTTTGGAGAAGCCGGAGGTGAAGGCCGCGATCGCTGGTTACATCAAGAACTACAACGCCCTCCTGTCCCGTTCAACGTACTTCCGCAAGGGCGTCTTCAATTACTTCAATGCGAGCACCATCGCGAAGAACCTTGCGGACAACGGATTCTTCAATGCTCAGCATACGGTTAGACTCAACGGTACAGCCGAACCCACCGAAGTGCGCGACCGGCAGCAACTCGAGCTGATCATCGATTCTGAGCGCGATCAGATCCTCAACGATCCAACGTTGCGTAAGAGTTTTGAATCCATCGAGAAGGCAATTAATGCCAACGCGGATCTACGTGACCTGCATGCGTTCCTACTAGACAATGAGGAAGTCGTTCCGGAACTGGAGAACATGGAGAGCTTTCGCCAGAAGACCTGGATCTGTTACCTCAGAGCGTGCGCGTCCGAGTTCAAGACATTCCTTGAACGGGAAGCGGAGGGTGCAGGCGCACTCAAAGAGATCGAGGATCAAGCGGCGCAAGAGAGCACGCAGTGGAGTGAGGTGATCCGCATATTCAATGAACGCTTCAGCGTACCTTTCCGACTCGAAGTGCAGAACCGAACTCTTGTCATGCTTGGTCAGGAAAACGCGCCGACCCTTGGCTTTAGATTTGAGGATGGCAATGGAGATGTTGCGGAAGTCGACCGCAGTCGACTGATGCGCACATTGAGCACCGGGGAATTGAAGGCGCTTTACATCTTAAACGTCATCTTCGAGATCGAAATCCGACGGCAGCAGGTTGAGCCCACTATCTTCGTGGTAGATGACATTGCGGACTCTTTTGACTACAAGAACAAGTACGCGATCATCGAGTACCTACGCGAGATGTCCGAGGACCCCAAGTTCTTGCAGCTCATTCTCACGCACAATTTTGACTTCTTTCGAACCACCCAATCTCGGTACATCGAGCGAAACAGTTGCTACATGGCGGTAAAGGGACCAACCGAAGTGCGCCTCGAGAGCGCCTATGCACTAAAGGGCATCTTCCCCACATGGCGCGACAATTTCTTTGAAAATCCGAAGATGAAGATTGCTTGCATACCCTTCATCCGCAATCTGATCGAGTACATCGCTGACGATCAAGATCCTAGCTACCTAAAGCTCACCTCAATGCTGCACATTCGCGCGGACACGGCTGACATCAGCATCTCCGATCTCGATGGCATTTTTTGCGACCTATTCAATAAGAAGGGCGCGTCAGTTGAGGCGAAAAAAAGCGTAGTTGAGTTGATCAAGGAAACTGCCTCGGCCTGCCTCTATGAGCCTGAGGGCATTAATCTAGAGAACAAGATCATACTCTCACTTGGCATACGACTGGTCTCCGAAGAGTTCATGATTGCAAAGATCAATGACCCTGAGGAAGTAGCCAAAATCACCTCGAATCAGACAGGAAGGTTGTATCAGCTTTACAAACAACGAATAGGCGAGGGTGATAGGGAAGCCGTTGATGTGCTTCGCAAGGTTATGCTAATGACTCCGGAGTCCATCCACCTCAACTCTTTCATGTACGAGCCCATTCTTGACATGGCTGACGACCATCTACGCAAGCTGTACAGGCGCGTTATTGCACTTTCATAATTGACCCGCTCATGCCCCCCGTCACACCTAATGCTCTTCGCTCCTCCACTGCCGCGGGCTACGTCGCCCTAGACTTATCCTGACAAGGATTCAATACAAAACAATCGAACGACTGGTTCGCGGATCGGCCAAGAAATCTATAAAACCCCTTCCAATTGATAAGTACTGAGCGAAGAGGTCACCGAACCATCCTCATCCGGCGTATACACACCAATTAAGGCATTATTATCGCGGATTGGAATTTCGGCACGATCTTCATAGCGGGAAAAGCTTTCGTTAATTCCAGCCTTGAATCGATCGGGCATGAATACATTACAGACCGCACCTCCGACCTCCGTCTGCGTAATTGCGTCTGGAAGGTTGTCAGTGTGTCCGAATAGGTACCAAACATTCAGGTGCAGGGTGACATCGAATTGAACAACCTCCACCGGCACACCAAACGCGTCGCGGATAAAGAATGGCGGAGCCAGATCTTGTGGGGACCATTTCATGACCATCGACGCGTCAGGATGCTCAATACGCCCGTCCCTGAGCTCTTTGATGACAAGTTGACGAAGTGGAACATCATTAATCGTAGTCCACGCGCTATTGGAAATTTTCCTTGCTGTGTCGCGACTGGCCACTAGCGTCCTGGCTTCCAGCGTCGGATGAACCACCTTAACAATTAGCGGGACCTGCACAACAAGGCCTTTCAGGACAGCATCAGCATTATCCACGACGCAAAGCCCTATCCCAAGCCTATTTGCCTTTTGGATAGCGGTTTTGCTGAAGCCCTTCCTAGATACCAGCACGCCCCTACTGGCCTTTATGTCCGTGACGACCGATGCAAAGGCATCAACGTGGCTGACAGTAAGCTTCGCCGCATAGTCTCGACATTCAATTGCAGTCACATACTGGATGCCAGCATGGGTGTGTTTAACTAAAACATCGATTTGTCGATCACCATCAGGGCCAGCAAGCAAAACATTCATAGCAACGGATGTAAGCTTCTCATCCTTACATAGACTTGAATAGACAAAATGAACCATGGATTCATATGCCTTTCCGTCCTTATTTTTATGATTCATTGAATAACCCGAGGATATTGCACGCAATTAATATTATAACGACACTTTGGCGAATCACTTGATCCTGGCCAAGGCCGGCTAAGAGAGCCTTGCCCATCGTGAAGGTCAAGAAGCTCTGCATAACGGACCATTGAGGACGCCTCGAAGAACCTGAGCGATGTTCGATACTGATCGAGATCCTACAACTATTCTCGGAGCTTGATTGGCCCGAATCCGCTTTCGGCTAAGAGCGGACCATACGAAAATACCAAACTTGACGTTCTCACGAGGCAGCTTCGCTGGGACGCACTATGGAACTAGCTCGCAAGATCGAGCACCGGCTTTAGCTTAACTAGACCGGCCTGCACCAAAGCAAGAAGCACTGTCGCCAACGTAAGTCCTGCGACAAGCCACTGAATCTTAATTACCTGGCTATGCCTTCTCTCTTGCTCAGACCGCTCCTCGACCAATCTAAGGGCCTGACCATTTAGGCGATAGTTCATCCCGTCTTTTGTCAACTCGCCAGTGTCTACTAGCGAATCCAAGTAGAGTTTTAGCCTACTGCGCACAGACTCTCCGTCTGGATGCGTCACCCAACGGATAGAGTGCATGTCTGTCATGAGATCAAGCGAGCTGAATGAGCTTTTTCCTTCTGCTGCCTGCTCAATCATAAATGTAAGGAGATCAAGTCGCTGCTTCCGCACTAGCCGTCTTCGGTTGTAAAGAAGCGCGCCCGCTCTCTCGAGGATACGACGAAGATGAATCATTACGTAAGGGAGCTTTAGATAGTAGCCGCGCGCGTAATCATTTAGCCCCTCATAGTATATGGTATCCGAGCCATAGTAGTGCTTGATCTTGTATTCCCCGCTCTGGAAATCGCCAATGGGGTAACGAGCCTCTCCAGCGTGCGTGTCTCCGTTCCAAGTTGAACAGACAAGATCTTCTGCTTCTCTACGCTCAACGATAAGCCATGGCCCACCATCCTTCTGAAACAAAATAATCTTCGAGTCGACCTTTTCGACGCCCGCCCCCATACGCAAGACGCCACCCTTGGATATAGGCTTCCTAAGGATGGAGTCAATAAGATTGATCTTGAGCTTGCCCAGAGCACTCATTCAGCACAACCTCTATCAAGCCGCGACGCGAAGCGTCATGAATTTAGCCAGCTATGGCAACAAGTGAGATACATTCTGGGGGACGATAACGCCAAACTCTCTGTTGAGCGACTTTACCTGTACCCAGATGCGCATTCTTAGAACGGGTAGATAGCTTTCCCACAAAGAGTTATCAATAGATACTTCATTCATGTAGTCACGGCAAGCGTCGTGAATGGCCCTGGCGATCGAGCGAAGCCTAGCGTCCCCCTCTATCAACCTACTCTGCCGCTCTATCTTAATTCGCGCCAACTTGATGGAATTACCCACAGCACTTGGATCCTCTGAGGCCACATGCCTGAAGAAGGCACCATGGCTGTCAATGATCTCGACAATATTCTGTGCAATTTTCGAGTTAGAGCTCGCCCGTTCGTAGAGCGGGAGAGGGCTTTGATGCGCCTTAAGTATTGCCGCAATTCTCGCCTCAATATCTGACTTCCACTGCCTAAGAAGCGACTCCGAATGATCAACCCCCTTGTTCTTGTCAATCTCGGCATGGCAACTGGCGCAAAGCCAAATGGCATTCGTCACGTCATTCAACACACTGTCGCCCAAGGGCTGATGACGCGCAGATCCCGGATTCTCACCAATGATATGTGCAGCTTCACCAATTTTAACCCGGAGCGCTGCACCTGCCAAGGATGGTCCAGCGGTAAGCCTTAGGCAATCTGGGTTTGAGCAGACATAGGCAGCACGGTACGCAATGAGATCTTTGACGCCCTGCAGAAATGGCATATATCTATTATCTCATGAAGAATGGAATGCATTTGATGTATATACTGCCAGATACGCAAGGTTTTCATCTACTCTCGCTTGAATGCCCCTTCCGGGCCAAGGCCGATACCGAGAAACTCGGCACCGACCCAAGTGCTCCGCACGATTCGGCTTAGCGGGCATTAGAAGCTTGGCCTGCGCCCAATCGGTGGTATCGGTGGTATCGCGTTGTGCAAGTCTCTTACCAGCTCTTGCAGGTTCGCGTTGAAGTTGGGACCACCGGACAGGTCGACGTACAAACGGCCTCTAAGGTTGGTGGGCATGTGCGCGGCGTCCCTGATATCGCGAATAACCGGAATGAACCTCATCGACAGTGGGTCGCTCGCGAGTTCAGAAGCAGTCACAAGGTGTTCGTAGCCGACACCTCCTACGCGCCCGTTGGCTCGGTTCATGTAGTTCTCAGTGCAGATTACAATCACACGTTCGCAAGATGCAGTCTGCTCCATAAAATGGGGCAGGTTCTGGCCAAATCGAAGGTGCGTCCTGTCAGATATAGCGTCAATGCCGTTCGCGCGCAGAGTGTTTACTAGGCTTCTCACCCATTCAATGTGCTCATGAGAGTCCCAAGAGTACGACACGAACACCCTGGGGGGTGGCATTGGATTATTCTTGAGATGGCCATATCGCAGTAGCACATCGTAGAGGTCAACGTCCTTCACCGCCCAGTGGCTCCTCGTGTGCTCCCACTTCCGCTCTGAAATATCTAGTGAGCCAAACATTTCGCGCAGCGCTAAGGCGGGAATCGGCCCCACTCCAGCGTCGAAAGACCACTTTATTCGCACTCCGCCGTATCTCACCTGGATGTCATCTACTCTTCCGACCCTGGCGGAAATACCGACATCACGTCCTCGGTCCTCGTACGCGAATAGAGTAGGAAGGGATTTGAGATGTTGGACAGTTGGCCCATCAAGGGAGCCGAACCGCTCAATAAGAGGCTGGGCGGTATATTCAAGAAATCTAGGTAGCTCGAGGAAAAATTCGTCTTGATCCCATGTTCCCTCTTGGTAGACCATCAGCAAGTTGTACATCCGCATTCCTGGCGACTGGCTTCACAACAGTATGCGCCCAGGGAATGCTCAGGCAACCTGTAAGTCAGCGGAAGGGCGCAAAGAGAGTCACAGTTTTATATGCAGGAGAAGGGCACGAGCATCACGGGCCCCGGCCTCAAGCCAAGGTGGTCTCGGCGCAACCGCCGGTGTAGCTCCACGATGGCTACTTCTTCAGCCACGGCCAAGTGAGCAGAATTGTCAGGACAGCTCCAGAGAGAACGCTGGATCTGGAGTTCCCTGGGTTGTTGGCGAGCCTAAGCAAGCAAATTCGTCGCGTCTGCCGGCAGTCCCACCATGAGGGGGATGTCGTATTTGCCGCA
The DNA here is from genome assembly GCF_032911605.1 of Stenotrophomonas mexicanensis. NCBI lineage: Bacteria > Pseudomonadati > Pseudomonadota > Gammaproteobacteria > Lysobacterales > Lysobacteraceae > Stenotrophomonas > Stenotrophomonas mexicanensis. The sequence goes on along the minus strand of NZ_JAWJTG010000005.1, from coordinate 103,724 downwards.
CACAGCGCCTCTTGCTGAAGGAACTGACGACTCGGTTCCAGAGAAGCCGCTCCTCCCGCAACACAAGGCTCTCTCACCACCCCACGCTATGCCAAAATGCCAAAAGCGTCCCGGGCTTTGGCGGCATTGACCCCAACCCCTTGGCATTCCCAACAACATCAGGCAACTCTGGTAGAGCCACCGACAACGGGTGGCCGGGCGTCGAAAACCCGATTGCTGTTGTTGTTTACGCTTGTCAGCCGGCACCGCGCGTGGTGCCGGCTGGCAATCCGTCTGCCGGCTATGGCGGGCGGGGCGTGGGGGTCTTGTACCCGCCGGTTCCCAACATCCGGTTTTCGAGCCACGCTCTGCCCGCCACCTTTATCGGTGGCGGCTTCCCCCTGCTTGCACGGAGCCCGTCATGACCACGCCGCACTCCCCGCCCCCGCGCCCCATCCAGGAAGCGCGCTCGAACGCTCCGGCCCCGGACCCCAACAGCCTCATCGCCATCCTGCACGCCATCGGCGCTGGCGCTGCGGCCGACGGACAGCCTTGGCCCGAGCGGCATCACCTGCGCAGCCGGCAGATGCAGTTGTCCGACGCCGACTGCGCGCTCACCGGCCAACGCATCGTGCAGGAGATCCTGCTGGCGGCCGAGCGCACGCGCCAGAACGGCGAGCCGGAGCAGTACGTGGGCGACCGGGTGATGGAGGGGCTGGTGATGGCCGACCTCGCGCTGACCGCCTTCATCCACGAGCGGATGCGACCCAAGGACTGAGCGCGCATATGGCGCGGCGTTTTCTGTCTGTGTGCGGAGTGACGAATGAATCGCAGCGCCCTCTTCTGCATTGTTCCGAACTTTCTCGGGATTCACGCGAATCGGGCACCTCGGGCACCGTTTCGGCGCAACTTGTGGCTGCACTGAAGCCCAGCTAGCATCGGTCCAACGGCTTTCCCGTTCTGCCCCCGCATCCATAGATGGACGCCCCCGTGACCGAATCGACCGCCACTGAAGTTTCAGCCGAAGCCGCATCTCACAAGGGCGAATTCTTCCTGATCGACGCCGGCCTCCTGGGCAACGGCAGGGTTCCAGGCATAGAGATCGCCAACGAAGAGAAGCTGATCGATCCAGGGATGAATGTCATCTCGCGTCCTGATGGAACGCCAGGCCAGTATCCGGAGCGCCCCCACCTGATTCATGTGCCCCAGAAGGGAGCAATGCCACGCGATCTGGAAGAACTCGCTGGCATCTGGATTGTGTCGGAACCGTTGAAGCAGCTGTTTGAGCGGATGGACCCCGAAGCGTTTGCCTTTGTGGCCTGCGACTTCAGCCTTGCCGACGGCAGCCCCGGCCCTCGGTACTACCTGGGCAATGTGCTGCGCAGGCTCGATGCCCTGGATGAAGCCGCTTCCCGCGTGAGAATCAAGCTCGACCACAACTATCAGACCGGCGAGGACGAGAAGCTTTACAGCCTTGTCGGCGGAGCCAGCCTGGTGTTCAAACAGGACGTTGTGGGTGATGCCCATATCTTCCGCCAGGATCGAATGGGCGCACCGCCCATCTGCGACCGCGCGATGTTTGATGCATTGGCTGCGGCCAACTTCTCCGGCGTACGGCTGCGTGATGTAGCCGATCTCTAAGACGAGCTCCTTCAAACGGATTCTTGAACGAGGTGGTGCGCATGGCCGACACGCCGGTTTTTCAGGGACACCATCTGATCGAACAGAATGCGTTCGAGCAAAGCCAACTGCTGAAGTCGCTTGCCAGGAGTGGTCATTTCACGCTCCACGGACCCGACAACATTCTCAACCTGCCCGCGAACCCCGCGCTGGCAACCCGCCTGGGTATTTCGCCACACTCAGGCGGCCCGTTGAGTGCGTACACGGATCAACTGAAGTTCGTTCTCGACGACCTCACGGAAACCTACGATGGCCGAACCCTGCTGGCGAAGGATTCTCCGCCGGATGTGCGCGCTGCCGCCGCCGAGCGTATGGGTGCCCGCATCCAGAACCTGGAATACACCCTTCGCGCCGGCATCCTCAACGGCGACCTGGTCACCAACACGCCCGAGAACATGACCGCGGCGGAAGCCAACGCCAAGATCCGCACATTCTTCTCCGATCTGGACGGCTACCAGCGCACCCACGCCGCGCAGATTGCGGAACTGAAGACCCTCAACCCCTCCGAGTTGCGCTGGCGCGCTGTCACCCAGTCCGAAGCCAACGTGAAGGCGGCGCTGGATGCCATCGACGAACCCGGCAACTCGACCCTGAGCGAGCGCTGGGGTGGCCGCGCATCGATGGGCACCGCGATTCAGGAGGCCAACCAGGGCGGTCGCCTGCCGCTGACCGAGCACACCGCTGCCCGCGTACGCACTGCGTTCAACCCGGAAATGCCACTGACCATCGTGCGCCCTGGCCCGGCAAGCACGGCCCCGGAACTGGCTGGCTCTGCAGGGCGAGCGGGCGCTGCAGAAGGTGCCGCCGAAGCTGCCGCCGCGCGCGGACAGATTACCGGCGCCCGCGTACTCGGGGCCGCGGGTGTCGCCGCACTGGCCGTGGACTTCGCCATCACCGGCCACCGCGTGGCCGAGTTGCGCAGCGAGGGCAACGACGCCGGCGCAAAATCTGCGGCCACCCACTTCGTGGGGCGTACCGCGGGCGGCTTTGGCGGCGGCTTCCTGTTGGGCGCAGGGTACGGAGTCGTTACCGGCTCGTGGACCGGACCAGGTGCGCTGGCTACCGGGCTGCTGGGCGGTGTGGCCGGCGGCTTCGCCGGTGAGTACTGGGCCCAGTACCAGGACAAGAAAGCCGTTTACACCCAGGTGGACCGCAGTGGCAACGAATGGAGCCGCGACCCGGAGGATGCAGAGGGCACCTGGAGCCGCAGCGTGCGCACACCGCAGCCCGACGGAAGCTACCGCGAGATCACGATGGTCGCCGGTGGCCGGCTGGTGGACGAGCTGAACTACAAAGCCGCCAACGACTCATATTCACTGGGCATGGCCAACCTGCCCAGGCCGCAGCCCCCCTTCAAGCTCGATGCAGGCGGCGAGAGCACGCCGCCGCGCGAGCCGTTTGAAACCAACCGCCACTACGTGCGCAATCCGAACAACGGCGAATGGAACCTCTCCATCCACTCAATGATTGATGGACGCGTTCCCTTTGACTACAGCGTGCCCGTCGGCCCGGAAAAGTCCGGCCAACTGGAACGGGAATCGCAGCGCATCATTGCCCAGAACGCGGCAAACACGCCCGAGGCGCTCGCCGCCCGTTACCAGGTCGCGTTCAACCAGTACAACTGGCACGAGTTCGCCACCATTGAGCCGGTACCGGAGGTGATCACCAACGCGCTGACCCAGACGCAGCCCCTGCGCGCTTCCAACGGCGAGAAGTACACACAGGACGCCAACGGGCAGTGGCAAACGCCGGGTTGGGTGTATGGCACCAACCCGGCCGAGGGCAGCATCATCGAGGAGCTCAATCGTACGCGCCAGAGCCAGCAGGCCGGCGTACGGGAGCTGACGTCCATGGCCGACATCGCCCGGGCCAACCCCACGCCGACCGAGTACGGCCTGCGCAGCCAGGTGGTGGACGCCTACTGTAGTGCCGGCATTGTGCGCAGTGCCGAAGAGATTGATGACGCCGTAGCCGCCGTTGCCCAGGATCACGCACGCGCCGTGCCCGACTTCGGCACGTTCACGCTGCAGGTACAGAAGGATGGCTCGCTGGCCACACTGGCTGGGAAAGATGACGAGCGCATGCAGATCGTTTCCGTCACCACGCCAGAGGAGATTGCTCAGGCACACGTGCGGCGCTCGACCGCTCCGCAGGAACAGCCATCCGCAGTCGCTCCTCCGAGCGCACCCTCGCCACATACCACCTCGCCTGCTACACAGAACAGAACTGAAGTAGACCAACACCACAGCACAGCGCCACGCCCGGAGAACGCCGGGCTGCTGGGGCAGTTGCGCTCGTCGGTGGCCATGCTGGATGAAAAGAACAACAAACCGTGGGACCAGAGCAGTGATCGCCTGCTGGCCAGCGCCTACAGGCTTGCGGCAGAGGCCGGGTTCAAACCCGGCGACAAAATAGACATGGCGTTGAATGAGGCCACCGAAACCCGTGCTGCGGGTACCACATTGTTCGTGACGCGCTCGGGGCCGGGCGCGTCATCGGACCCCGCCGCCAACCGGGTGCAGATGCCGACGCAGGACGCGCTGGCGGCGGCACCGGAGCAGCAGTATGCCGCGGCCAACCGGAGCCTCGGCGCTCAGGACCAGGAGCGGTCACAGCAGCTGGCGCAAGCGCAGGAGCGGCAGCAGGAAGAGAGCCGGCAGGGACCGCGGATGGGATGATGGCAGCGGTTCTGGCTGATCAACGTCGATCCACTTGATACCGGGCGAGTTCCGGCGCTGATGTTGCAGAGACTGGGTGCCGCGAAGGGAGAAGGCTGGCTCCAGGCACCTGTCGGAATCCTCCTAGCCACTTCGCCAGCAATTCCCGATAGCTCCCCGCAGAGCACCTGCCGCACCATCAAGCGTCTCTTCGCAGGAACCCACACATGAGCCTGGCACTGGTGCGCATCGAGGTATATCTCTCTGGTGGCCTGCCGGTCACCCAGATTGTCGGCCTAGCCGAGACCAGCGTGCGCGAGTCGCGCGAGCGTGTGCGGGCTGCGCCACGGCATGTTCGTCAGCCCACGGAATGCATCGGGCGTCGGACCCGTCGACTACTGGGATGTAAATCTGGTCAGCATGACCTTGCCCGAGGATGGGCGAACGCCGTGGATCTCGACACCTCGAGATTGGTTTCTGAAAATCACTGTGATAGAACTAATCATGTAGTAGCCGCAGAGCGATGCTGTTGATAGCTCGAAATGGATCTTCTCTGTCTGACAAGGAGGTTACTAACGTGTCGCTTGATCAACATCTTGCGCCTCGCACCATCACGCTTCTCACGACATATGGTTGCACTGCCGAGTGCCGTCAGTGCTGCTTCGAGTCGAGCCCGCGCGTCAAAGGCAGGCTTTCTCTTTCAGAAATGACCGAAGCAATATCGGATGCCAAGCGCAGCTATCCATCGCTGATCGTAGCTGTCTTCAGCGGTGGCGAAGCCACGATGCTTAAAGCAGACCTCACAGCAGCGATAGCGCATGCTACGCAGGAGGGCCTTTCCACCAGGATCGTAAGCAATGGATCCTGGGGCAAGACAGCCGCCGGCGCACGAAAGAAGGTCGCTGAGCTCGTGGGAGCCGGCCTGAAAGAGCTAAACCTGAGTACTGGCAAAGACCACCAGGAATGAGTACCTGCCCAGAGCATCATGCACTGTGCCGTGGCGGCGGCTGAGCACGGCTTGTTCTGCCTCATAACGGTAGAGGCGGACGTCGAAGGAAATCCTCACTTTCGCGCAGTGGTCGATCAGCCTGAGATCCAATCGCTCCTGCAATCGAAGAAGGTTGTCATACAGTCCAATTCCTGGATGCCCTTTCAGGACATCGACGATGTCCGAGGCGGGATTGTGGCGAAGCATACGCTCCGCAAGGGCTGCGGCCAGATCTTCGACAACATCGTGATTACGCCTTATCGGGAGGTCTCGGCGTGCTGTGGCCTGACGCTGGAACATATCCCAGAGATGAAGCTTGGCAGCATTCTGGATGAGTCTGCCTCTCAGCTCTATCGTCAGCAGACAGATGACTTCCTCAAGTACTGGATCCACGTCGATGGGCCATACCAGATCATCGAGCAGATGCTTCCGGGGCACTCATCAGAGGAGCTCCTCAAGGACGTGGTCCACATCTGCCAAGCCTGCGTGATTCTCCACAAGAACGAAGAGCTTCGTGCTCGATTGCTGGAGCGGCACAAGGAGTTCATGCCCTCGGTGATGACCCGATTCTTCCTGGCCAAAGCCATCAACACAGCAGGCCTGAACAGAACTACGAGCGAACCCGCCATGGAGGCATTGCAATGAAGCGCCGTCGTTTCATCCAATCCACACTGATCGCTGCAACGGTGGCGCCAGCTGCCGCCGGCTCCGCCGCCTCTAGCACAGGCACCCGACTCTACGGAACACCAGGCAGCCTGACAGGAGGCTCTCGAGGAGCCGATCGCTTCCTGCTCCCTATCTCCAGAGCTGGCGTGCCGGTGGAGGGTTGGCTCGAGTACTCCCGATTCAGTTCTCTGATCGAAGATTTGCTGCTTGATCCAGCAGCCAGCGCCGAATTCAATCGCAACCCTTCCGCCTTCTTGAAATCACGGGGCATGGATGGCTCAGATCTGGTCAAGAACGACGCCAACGTTGCGCTGCTGATTGCACTGTCTCAGCCGGAGGTCAAACAGGCAGTTCTGAGCAAAGACTATCGCTCGGTCATTTCCTATCTGCAGGCGGCAGGCACGTTCTCCCCGGTGTCCACTGATGCGCTGACCAGAAGTGTCTCTCAGGTCATCAAGCGCAATCGTGACTCCATTGTCAGCGAACTTAAGCTTCCCCCAGGAACAAAGCTCGACATCGAATCCTACAAGGCGCTGCTCACTACTTCTGGCGGCGGCGCCACGCCACTGGATGCCGCTGCCTTGGCGGCGATTGGTGGCAACAATGATGCTCTGGTTCTCGGTGCGTTTGCCTTGCTCGTCTCCGCCGTTCTTGCAGCGGTTGGGGTCCACTCGGCGGTCGTTGTGTTTACATGGGCGGCAGTGGTTTCAAGCGTCAAGGTTGAAGGTGGCGGGGACGACAATGAAGAGAGTCGCGCGGCACGCTCCTATGGCGACCTCCTTCAGCGCTCCGATGCAGGCGCTCAACAGAACATCGAAGTAGCCGGACGTCTTGCACAACTCACGGGTTCTGTCGCGGTGTATGACCTGACCAAGGACGACCTGGCAAAGGCAGAGCTCGGGGCATTCTTCGTGGCGATGAAGGAGCACAGCCTACTGGACTACGATGACGTCGACCTCCCAGGATTGGTCGAAGCGACGCTGTTGTACACCCAGAAATCGCTGAGCGTGAATTAGGAGGTCAGAGCGAATGCAGTGCACGATACCCGTCTCGCTGGTCAACCGCGGCATGCTCCTTCAAGAGCTCATTCCTGCCTTCATCCTCTTCGCCTGCGCCATAGGCCTAGCCCTCTACGGTGGTCTTGATCCCAGGAAGAAGTTGTTTGGAGTGGGCCTGCTTTGCGTCATCGGAATGATGACTTCGTTCTCGACCGCCATGCTGGCATTCCGCTCCAAGATTGTCGTCGAAGAGGATGTCGTCACCCTCTATGCCGGCATCTACAAGGCCAACGTTCCCCTCTCGGGTCTGGCAAATGCAGAGGCATCCGATCAGATTGGTGCTTCGCTGCGTAAGCGCACCAACGGAACAAGCTCCAGGGGAGTGAATGCCGGCTGGTTCGAGGACCCCAGCGGCCGCAAGGTCTTCGCTATTTCATCAAGCCCTGGACGCGTGCTACTTACTACTTCCGGTGAGTTCAGCCTGGTCATGGACAAGGCTCTGTACGCCGAGCTCGGCCGCTGCGGCGTTCTATCGCCCCCCAGTGAGGGGCCATAGGTCGGATTGTGTCAGCGCTGCCTGAGCCCGATTTTCGCTCAGCTGGGGCGCGCCTCGACGCCCCCCCACTATTCAGGCCGAGGGGGCATCGGTAGATCACCGGAAAGCCAACAAAGACAAAATCGACCCACGTAGCTGCTCTGCGGGCGACATCGACATCTACCGCTAGGATCACTACATCTGGTTGGCTGACGTCCCCCCGTGATTGAGTAGCGCGACGGTTTGGAGTCCAATCCTCAACGACAAGGAGATTGGACGTGAAGAAGCGTTTTTCCGAAGAACAGATCATCGGCCTCCTGCGCGAGGCCGAACACGTCATGTGGCGGACGCAGTCGCGGCTGATACCAGCAGTTCTAGAGGAAAGCGGAGTTGGGCGAACACTCATGGCCAGTCGAACCGGGCCGGGGTTGGTCGGAATCTTCCTAGCCACCTCAACACCAAACCCCGATAGTCCGCTGCAGGTCACGTAAAGCACCATCAAGCGCCCCTCTGCAGGAAACCACACATGAGCCTGGCGCTGGTCCACAGCCGTGCCCGCGCCGGGGTCGATGCCCCACTGGTGCGGGTGGAAGTGCATCTCTCTGGCGGCCTGCCTGTCACGCAGATCGTGGGCTTGGCCGAGACCAGCGTGCGCGAATCTCGCGAGCGCGTGCGTGCTGCCCTGCTCTGCGCGCGTTTCGACTTTCCACAGCGGCGCATCACCCTGAACCTGGCGCCTGCCGACCTGCCCAAGGAAGGCGGTCGCTATGACCTGGCGATTGCCTTGGGCATCCTCGCTGCCAGTGGCCAGGTCGACCCACAGTCGCTGCTGCAGTACGAGTTCCTCGGCGAGCTGGGCCTGACCGGTGAACTGCGGCCGGTAGCCGGAGCGCTGCCGGCGGCGATTGCGGCGGCCGAAGCCGGGCGCATTCTGGTGGTGCCGCCGGGCAATGCCGCAGAGGCAGCTTTGGCCGAGCATGCTGATGTGCGGGTGGCCCGTACCCTGCTGGAATGCTGCGCGGGGCTTGGCAATCCGCGCCTGCTGCCACCCGTGGAGCGCGTGGACACGACGCCCCTGCCACTGCCTGATTTGGCCGACGTGCGCGGGCAGGCGCATGCACGGCGCGCGTTGGAGGTCGCCGCTGCGGGCGGACACCACCTATTACTGATCGGTAGCCCTGGTTGCGGCAAGACGCTGTTGGCCTCACGCCTGCCCAGCCTGCTGCCGGATACCGAAGAAGCGGAGGCGTTGCAGCTGGCGGCGATTGCCTCGGTGAGTGGTGAAGGGTTGGACCCACGACGCTGGCGGCAACGGCCTTTCCGTTCTCCCCACCACAGTGCAAGTGCGGCGGCGCTGGTGGGTGGCGGCAATCCGCCCTGCCCCGGTGAAATCTCGCTGGCCCATCATGGCGTGCTGTTCCTGGACGAGCTTCCGGAATGGAATCGAAGTGCGTTGGAAACCCTGCGCGAGCCGCTGGAATCCGGCCATATCCGCATCGCCCGCGCGGCGCGCAGCGTGCAGTATCCCGCGCGGTTCCAACTGGTGGCAGCGATGAACCCTTGCCCGTGTGGCTGGGCCGGTGACCGCAGCAACCGCTGCCTGTGCAGCGACGAACGTATCAACCGCTACCGCGCGCGGGTGTCCGGCCCGTTGCTGGACCGCATCGATCTGCATATCGGCGTGACGCGCATGGATGCGGTGGAGCTGCGGGAAAGCACGCCGCTGGGTGAGCCCAGTGCATCGGTGCGTGAGCGGGTGGAAGCCGCGCATGCGCGGCAGCAGGTGCGTGGCGGGCTCAATGCACATCTACCGCCGGCTGCGCTGCGTGCGTGCACAAAATTGAGTGAGGCCGATCAGGATCTGCTGGAGCAGGCGATTGAGCGTCTGCAGCTGTCCGCACGGGCGATGCACCGCATTCTTCGGGTGGCGCGCACGATTGCTGATCTGGCTGATTGTGAAACGATCCAGACGGCGCACCTCGCCGAGGCGATCGGGTATAGGCAGCTGGACCGTGGACGGTAGAATCGGCTATTGCGCCAAGCGCAGGCTTCTCAGGTAAAGCTAGAAGCATTTGACTAGCAACTGGCCCTGCCAGGAGCTCCCTGCCCGACAGGCCGACCGGAGCATGGCGCGCATGGCTATCTGATCGGGCGAATTGCGGAGGCTTGCGGAGCGTCGGCCAGTTGAAAGCTTCGCCCCCGCCAACTGGCCTTGAACGGGCCTTAGCAGAGTTGATCCTTGCGGCCAAGGCAAGTCGAAATACAAACCAGTCCTGCATCTGCATCTAGCGGAGCGGGCGTTGATTCGCCGGCTGGGCAAGGCTGGATGCGATCTTTTCAATGCCATCCGCCAGCGAAGTCCTCACCTCCGCAAGTCGATCAAGCAGCACATCGATATTCTCGTCGGAACCACCGAACCACATTTCGGTCTCCAGTTCCGCAGTGATTGCGTGAAGTTCGTAGGCCTGCGGGCGCAACTCCGGGAAATGCAACAGAGCGATCCCATAGACGTCACTGGCGGGTTTTGACGCCAGACCTTCGGCGGGCGGAGGAAGAATGGCATCGCCCACGCGAGAATTGATATGCCCGTCCACGCAACGGATCCTGACCAGCTCCATCCCAGCCCATAGTTCCGCAAGCTTGGAATTTTTCACATCACGGGCCGCCTGCCCCTGTGCCAGCTGAAGCTTCTGAAGCTCTCTGGCATGTTCACGTGACATCTTTCGGGACTCAGCTACGGATACACAGATCTGTGCGATCACCGACGAAACGACCGTTACGAAACCCGTTGCAATGATTACAACAGCTTCTGAAGGCATCTGGCTCATCATGCGTTCACCCAACCAGTCAAGTTGCATTCTCCTGATACCGGTATCGCACCGGAATCCCAACCGGAATGATAGATCTCGCAGTGAGAAGTCGCAGCAAGCAGTTGGTTCCCAACAACATCAGTAGCCCGCGCTGTGCAACGGCAACCTTTGTTGCTTGCCCAATAGCACCAGCCGCCGGCTGACCAACCCGTACAGCGCTTCCAGCTCCGCCGCGCGCTCGGCGGTCATGTTGGTACCGAACAACACCCGCGACAGCGCCGTCGGGTGGGTGTCGTCGGGGAAGCGCATGCGGTCGCGATAGACCTTCTGGCAGGCCAGCCACGCCTGCGGCAGCCCACCACCGGGTAGCGGGCGGACCACGCGTTCGTAGACCTGCCAGAACTGGTATTCGGCCCGCAGGTCGATTGCAGGCGCCACGGACAGCGCCTGCCGGGGCCGTCCTGGGCCCCGGATGCCGAACAACGGGGTTCGCGGGTTGTGCTGAGCCATGCCGACAGCATGACCCAGCAACATTGTGGGAACCTTGCGTCGCCGCCAGAAAATCCCTGTTGATTGCGCAAGGCGGGTTTGTGGACGGACCTGGGCACCTGCCTGGGGACCGCCAGGTGCATCCACGCATGGCGTGGATCTACTTAGAAGGTCATCGAGGTGCTGAACATCAGCTGCCGTGGCGCGCTGCGCTGCAGGGTCTGGTAATCCCCCGAGAACGACGAGCCGGCGATGGTGGCAGTGCCGATGTTGTGGCGGTTGAACAGGTTGCTCACGTCCAGCCGCAGCTCTAGGCCGGGCACCACACTGTCCGCACCGAAGCGATAGGCGGCATAGGTGTTGACCTGCCAGAAGGTCGGCACGCGGATGTCGTTCTCGTAGGTGAAGGGCTGGCGCAGGTAGGAGGTGCTGGTGGCACCGAAGCGCCAGTCACCGAAGTGCGCGGAAAGATCACTCACCAGCGAGATCTGCGGGTAGCCCGGTTGGGCGTTGCCCTTGATCGGGTACACCGTGTCGCCCACCACGAAATCGCTGTCGTAGTACGAACGGGCCACGGCCACGCCCTGGTAGAACTGCAGGTGGTCGGTCAGGTCGGCGGTGATGCCGAGGTCGGCACCAATCACGTGCATCTTCGGCATCAGCCGCACGGTATTGATCTGAGCGAACTGGGTGCCGATGGCGGCCGACAGCAGGCGGTTGCGGATGTCGTTGTAGAACACGTCACCGGTGATCGTCAGCCGGTCGAAGCGATGCGACGCGCCGACGGTCAGATTCCAGTTCTTCTCCGGGCGCAGCGTGCCGGCCACGCGGTCGAACTCTTCCTGGTCGGTGATGGTCCACGCCGAGGCGGTGTAGCCGATGTTGCCGCGCTGGGCCACGCGGTAGCCGTTCATGGTGTTGGCCAGGTCGATGAAGGCATCGGTGGATTCGGTCGGGCTCCAGAACAGCGAGACATGCGGCAGGAAGTTGCTCTTCGCGCGCAGCGTGCCGTTCACCGGCCGGTCCTTGGCATCGCCGAGGCCGCCGCCGCTGGTGCGGAAGTCCACGGCCTTGAAGCCGACACCCAGCTTCAGTGTGTCGTTCAACACGATGTCGTCCTGCAGGTAGAACTGGCGCGAGCGGGTCACCCAGCTCGATGCGTTGTCGGTCTTGAACGCGGGGCCGTACACATCGAACGGGCCGGTGGCCTTCAGCGGCGGGCCCTCACCCAGCAGCGGCTGCTGGTACCACTCGGTCTTGGCCGCGGCCTTGCTCTTCTCCTGCCAGACGCCAGCAGTGAAGGTGTGCGCGCCGGTCTCGAACTGCAGGTTGAGCATGCCGCCCAGCCGATTCACGCGCGGCGTCTGCACCTGTTCGGAGAACGGTGCGCCGTTGGGCGACGGCACGGTCGGATCGGTCAGCGTGGCCTGGGTGTGGCTGTTGGCGTTGTAAAGCTGCACGTTGCCACTCAGGGCCGGGGTAATCTGGAAGCGATGGTTGATCGAGGACACGCGGTCGCGGGTGATCTGGCCGGTGTCGTACGGGATCAGTTCGGACAGCTCACCGCAGGTGTAGGCGCCGCAGGATTTGTCCGCATTCTCCGGCGAGGCCACGTACCAGGCCCACGCATAATCGGGATAGAAGATGTCGGCCTTCCAGCCCAGCTTGCGGATCATGTCGAAGGAGATGTTGTTGTAGCCCCAGACCTTGGCCTTGCTGTCGGACAGGAACACGGTGAAGTCACCCCAGGCGACATCCTGCTGCAGCTTCAGGTCGCCGCGCAGGAAGTTCTGGGTGCCCTCGCCCTGGTACTTGTCGGCAGACACACGCTGCAGGTCGACCAGCACTTTCGGGCCATGCTCGCCGAGCTGGCCACTCTGCCCGGACACGGTGGTGACCAACGTGTTGTTGCTGCCCACGCCCTGTTTCACGCGCAGGCTGGGCGTGTCCTGCAGCTCGCGCAGGCGGTATTCCAGGCTGCCGCCGTTGACGCTGCTGGAGAACACGCTGACCGGTGCGCCACCGGGGCTGACCGTGATCGCGCCGATGCCATCGGGCACGCCCACGTTCACCACGCTGGTGCCGGTGAGCGAGAGGAAGCCGTTGTCGTTCAGCGGCACACCCTCGAAGGTGATGCCCATTTCGTTCATGCGAAAGCCGCGCACGAACAGGCTGGTGGCCGAGATATCCAGGCCAAGCCCGTCGGTGGCGGTGTAGCTGGCGCCCGGTACCTGCTTGAGCATGGCCAGGCCGTTGTTGCCGGTGACCATCGCGTCGAGGTCTTCAGCCTTGATGATGTAGCGGTTGGGGCCAACCACCTGGGTAGGCGCAACGGCCGCGCCGCGTGGCGTGGCGATGACCTGCAGCGCGTTCAAGGTGGTGGGGGTGTCATGTGTGGCATCGTGCGTTTCTGCGGCGTACGCAGGTGCGGTGATGGCCGTGATGATGGCCAGAGCGAGGCGCGTCGTGGGTGGGGTGTTCATGGGCAGATCCAGGGTGCAGGGAGAGAGCGGCGCCGGCGCACGCCCAGCGCGTTGCAGCACCGGTGTCGGCGCCCTGGCTGGCGATGCGATTGCGTTGGGGGTGTGACGGCGCAGTGCGCGCCGGTCAGCAGCAGAGGAAGACAATCCCCTGCCTCAGGATTCGATGGCGTGATTTCGACGTGCGAAATTCTTGCATCGCAGTGCCGCATCCGCCATTGCACCGTGGTACAGCGCCAATGGCGGTGGGGATGGGTGGGTTATACGCGGGTATAGCCCTGGCGTGGTAGAGGCCGACCTTGGTCGGCGCATACGGCGTGCGTGTGCCAACCAAGGTTGGCAACTACCTGGGCAGAGGGAGCCTGGTAGAGGCCGACCTTGGTCGGCGCTTGCCGTCTGCGTGTGCCAACCAAGGTTGGCACCTACCAGGGCAGCTGGGCGCGCGGTTACTGCAGCACGAAGCGCTCGATCGCGCGCGCCACGCCTTCGTCGGCATTGCTGGTGGTCTCGAACCGCGCCACCGCCTTCACCGCGTTGATGGCATTGCCCATCGCCACGCTGGTACCGGCGTACTGCAGCATGGTCAGGTCGTTCTCCTGGTCACCGATGGCCATCACGTTGGCGCGGTCGATGCCCAGGTGCTCGGCCAGCTTCTGCAGGCTCGGTCCCTTGCCGGCGCGGTGGTCGAACACTTCCAGGAAGAACGGTGCGCTCTTCAGCACCGCAAAGCGCTCGGTCAGCTCGGCGGGCAGGCGCGCGATGGCGGCATCCAGCACGTCGGGCGCGTCGATCATCATCAGCTTGATGAAGGACATGGACGGGTCCATGTCGGCCACGCGGCGATACGACAGCGGCATCCGCGAGAGATGCGAGTCGGCCACGGTGTAGTAGCTGATGTCCTGGTTTGGCGTGTACATGCGCTGGCTGTCCAGCGCCTGGAAGTGCACGCCCAGGTCGCGGGCCACCTGCTCGCAGAACAGGAAGTCGTCGAAGCTGAGCGGATACTCGACCACGGTTTCGCGCGTGCCGATGCGCTGCACCAGGCCACCATTGCAGGCGATGCAGTAATCATCGTCGCCGGTGATGCCCAGCTCGTGCAGGAACGGTGCCAGGCCGGGAACGGGGCGGCCACTGGTCAGCACGATGTGCACGCCCAGCGCGCGCGCCTGCGCGATCGCCCGCTTGGCCCGGGCGGTGAGCGTGTGGGTGGGGTCCAGCAGGGTGCCATCCATGTCGATGGCGACCAGTTCGATGGTCGATTGCCTGCGGCCCATGTCCATTGCGTTCAACTCGTGCGGGGCACGCCAGTTTAACCCCTCATGCCCGGTTCACCTCTTTGCCCACGTTGGCCGGGATACTGCGGGAGCCTGTGCGTCCCCCACCGCAGGACGGCCCGCTGACCGCCCTTCCCTGGAGAACCTTGCGACGCATGACCTACCGTGCCCCCGAAACCAATGACAGCGCGCCCCTGGCCCAGCAGATCGAGCAGATGATCGACGAATTGCCCGGTGAGCAGGTCAGTATCGGCACCCTGCTCAGCGCGCTGGGCGATGAAGGCCTGCTGCTGATCGTGATCCTGCTCTCGGCCATCTTCATCATTCCGGTGTCGATTCCCGGGCTGAGTACGGTGTTTGGTGCCTCGATCCTGCTGATCGGCCTGAGCCGCGTACGCAACCGCCCGCTGTGGGTGCCGCAGAAGCTGGCACGCCGCGAGATCGCCACCGACAAGCTGAAGGCCAACCTGGGCCGTGCGCTGAAGTGGGTGCACCGCATGGAGCGCCTGTCGCGGCCGATGCGGCTGGCGGTGATGGTGCGCTCGAAGAAGATGATGCGCCTGAACAACCTG
Source organism: Stenotrophomonas mexicanensis (assembly GCF_032911605.1). Lineage (NCBI taxonomy): Bacteria > Pseudomonadati > Pseudomonadota > Gammaproteobacteria > Lysobacterales > Lysobacteraceae > Stenotrophomonas > Stenotrophomonas mexicanensis. The sequence goes on along the minus strand of NZ_JAWJTG010000005.1, from coordinate 88,596 downwards.
ATGCTGGTGTTCGCGACCCTGCTGCTGATGGCGCCGGCCGGGCCGATTCCGTTCAGCAATACCTTGCCGGCGCTGGCGCTGATGTCGTTTGCGATTGGCTTCATCCAGCGCGATGGTGCGGCGGTGGCCGCTGGTTATGGTTTCGTGGTGGCTACGGTGGTGTATTTCGGCGTGCTGCTGGGTGGCGTGGGGTTTGCTGCCGAGTCGGTGTTCAGCGGGCTGCGCGCGGCACCTTCGGAAGTGTAGAGCCGGGCCCAGGCTCGGCGGCTTATGGCTTTTTGTAGAGTCGAGCCATGCTCGACTGCTGCTGGCAAAAGCAGTCGAGCATGGCTCGACTCTACAAGGGCCAGATCCAACGCAGTCGAGCGTGGCTCGACGCTACAGAACTACTTGGCTGACACCCGCCACACCACGTCGCCCACGTCATCGGCGACCAGCAATGCACCCTCGGCATCCATGGCCATGCCCACTGGCGCGCCCATCAGCGTCTTCTCGTCCTTGGAGGCGAAACCACTGACCACGGTCTGCGGCCGCCCGGTCGGCTTGCCGTCCTTGAACGGTACGTAGACCACTTCGTAGCCGCTCAATGGTGAGCGATCCCAGCTGCCATGCTCGCCGATGAAGGCGCCGCCGTGGTACTGCGCCGGCAGTGCCTGGCCGGTGTAGAACAGCAGGCCCAGCGGTGCCACGTGCGAGCCGATGGCGTAGTCCGGCGTGATGGCTTTCGCCACCAGGTCCGGCCGCTGCGGCTGCACGCGCTCGTCCACGTGCTGACCGTAGTAGCTGTAGGGCCAGCCGTAGAAGCCATCTTCCTTCACCGAGGTGAGGTAATCAGGCACCAGGTCGGCACCGATCTCGTCGCGTTCGTTTGCCACCGCCCACAGCTTCCCGGTGCTCGGCTCCCAATCCAGCCCGGTGGGGTTGCGGATGCCCGACGCAAAGATGCGGCTGCCACGGGTGGCCACGTCCACTTCCAGCACCACCGCGCGGCGGTACTCAACGGCCAGGCCATTCTCGGTGATATTGCTGTTGGAGCCCACGCCCACGTACAGCTTGCTGCCATCGCGGCTGGCCAGCAGTTCCTTGGTCCAGTGGTGATTGATGGTGCTGGGCAGGTCGGTGAACTCGCGGCCCTTGTCGGACATGCGGGTTTCGCCCGGCACGTAGTGGTACTGCATGATGTTGCCGGTGTTGGCCACGTACAGCGTGTCACCGATCAGCTGGATGCCGAACGGCGAATGCAGGCCTTCGATGTAGACATGCTGGGTCCAGGTGTTCGTGCCCGGCGTGCGGCGCAGCAGGGTGACCCGGTTGCCGCCCTTGCCGGCCTTGCCCGAGCGTGCCTTCACCTTGCCGGCAATCCACTGCTTGGGCGTGGTGACCGGTTCTTCGCCGGGGCCATTGCCCTCCACCACCAGCACATCGCCGTTGGGCAGGGTCAACAATCGCCGCGGATGCTGCAGGTTGGCGGCGATGCGTTCGATCTTCAGGCCTTCGGCCACCGTGGGTGACTGCCCATCGGCCCAGCCCACGCCACGTGGCACCTGCATCGGCGGCATCAGGAAGTTCTTCGGTGCCGGCAGCGGCGGCTGCGCACCGGACTGGTCGGCGGGATGGTACTCGGCCTTGCCGGCACAGGCCGACAGGGTCACGGCCAGCGCCAGCGCGGCCACGGTGGGCAGGATGTGCTTAGCCATGACGGCCTCCCTGCAGCATCGGCGGCTGCAGTGACAGCAGGATCAGGCCCAGGGCGATCAGGGCCACGGTCAGCGCCGACAGGATCGTGCCCGGCACGGCAACGGCATACGCATCGCGGCTGTGCACGAAGGCGTTCCAGATGGCCAGCACCACCGCGACCAGGTTGAGGAAGAAGTCGATGCGGTCGATGCGGGTGCCGGTACCGTTGCGGCGCCAGACCGCGAACAGGTTGATCAGGCGCGGAATGATGGCGATCAACAAGCCGAAGGTGATCAGCCAGGCAGCGGCCTTGCCCCACATCACCTCGGCGCTGTTGAGATAGATCGCGTCGAAGATCAGCGCGCCGACGAAGAAGCCGAAGGGTATCGGGTTCAACAGGCTGAACAGCGTGGTGCCGAGGCCGCGATGGGCCTGGGCCAGAGGGTTGACCATCATCGTGCTCCGATGCGGAAGGGTGCACGCGCTGTAGTAGCACAGCCGGATGTGAGGGCGCGCGATGATGCCGGGTAGATCCACGCCATGCGTCGATACGCGTGCCAACCAAGGTGGGCACCTACCAGATGCTGGCCGCTGCAGTCGTCATTACCCCACGGCATAAGCGTTTGTGACGCAATCGGCACATCTGCAGATTGGGAGTGTGAAGAGGTAGGGGGTTGTTCGTTGTGTCGCGTTTGGCTCGTTGCGATGGGGCAGTTCCGCCCCGCCGTCCTGCCATGCCGATTCACAACAGAAGGATTCGTGTATGAAGCGACACACGCAACGCTCCGCGCCACCGCGCTCCGCGCGCCTGGCCCTTGCCACTGCCCTGGTGCTGGGCAGCCTGGCCGCCACCGCCCAGGCCCAGCAGGCCGATCCGCTGGCCGGGCGTCAGTGGCATCTGCTCAACACCGGACAGGCCGCACTGGGCGATACCCTGCCGGTGGCTGGCAACGATCTGAACGTGGATGGCCTGTTCCGCAATGGCATCCGTGGCCAGGGCGTCACCATCGCCATCGTCGATGACGGCCTGCAGATCGCACACCCGGACCTGGCCGCCAACGTTGCGGCGGTCGCCGGCAAGAACTTCGCCAATCAGAGCAACAACCCCTCACCGTCCAATCCCGACCGCGACAATCACGGCACCATGGTCGGCGGCATCGCCGGTGCAGTAGGTGCCAACAACCTGGGCGTGCGCGGCGTGGCCCCGGCGGCCACCCTGAAGGGCTTCAATTTCCTGGCCTCCAATGCCCAGGGCAATTCGAATTCCAACATCGAGTACTCGTGGTGGGACGGCGCCGAAGTGGCCGACGTAGGGGTCTTCAACAACAGCTGGGGCTCCAGCCCGGGCAACCCCAACCTGCCGCTCGCCTATAGCCAGAACGACATCGCCGCCTATGAGCAGGCCATGTCCGGCACCCGTGGCGGGCGCGGTGGCATCTACGTGAAGGCCGCCGGCAACAATCACAACAACGGTGCACGCTCGGATGGCACCGACATCTGCTCGGCAGACACCAAGAACCGCAACACGGGTTGCATTCCGGCGGGCCGCGACCCGCGTAACAACCTGTTCAACGTGATCACCGTTGCCGCCGTGCGCGCCGATGGCGTGCGCTCGTCCTACTCGTCCACCGGCTCGGCGCTGTGGGTGTCCGGCTTCGGCGGCGAGAACGGCTGGCAGCGCCAAGTCGTGCCGGGGCAGCTGGCGATCCGCTACGATCCGGCCATCCTCACCACCGATGTCACCGGCTGCGCGCAGGGCAGCAACAAGAACACGAGCCTGCGCAACACCTTGGACGGCGACCAGTCTGCCATCGACAGCACCTGCAACTACACCGGCAAGATGAACGGCACCTCGGCGGCCACGCCGATGGTGTCGGGCGTGGCGGCACTGCTGCTGGAGACCAACCCGAACCTGTCCTACCGCGATGTGAAGTACATCCTGGCCACCACCGCCACCCGCACCGATCCGAACCGGGCAGCGGTGACCCACTCCGACGGCCGCGTGCTGGTGCCGGGCTGGACGGTGAATGCCGCCGGCCGTGCCTACAGCAACTGGTACGGTTTCGGTGTGGTCAACGCGGCACGCGCGGTACAGGTCGCAGAAGACTTCCAGCCGCTGGGTGCACTGGTGGATAGTGGCTGGCGCAACACGACGCGCACCGTGGCCATCGGCAATACCTCGGCGGCCGCGGCGCGCCTGACCTTCCAGCTCGCCAACGGTGCGCGCAACATCGAGAGCGTGCAGCTCGGCTTCCGCGTCAACCACAGCAACACACGCCAGCTGCAGTTCGTGCTGATCTCGCCCAGTGGCACCCGCAGCGTGGTGCAGCCGGCATTCACCGCCATCGGCTCTGGCCTCAACGGCGTCCAGCGCAACTTCACCAACTGGGACCTGCTGTCCAGCAATGCCTTCCTGGATGAGAACGCCACGGGCACCTGGACGCTGGAAGTCACCGACCTGGGGCAGGCCGCGAACGCTGCATCGCGTGGCAACCTCGAATTCTTCAAGATCCGCGTTCTGGGGCACTGATGATGAAGACGACCATTCTGTTGAGCACCCTCGCCCTCGCGGCGATGACCACCACCGCCTGGGCACAGAGCTCGGGCCAGATACCTCCGGCGAAGACCTTGTCGACCGTAGACACGCAGCAGTTGAAGGCGGAGGCCACTGGCCGTTCGTTCAATGTGGGCGGCTCGCGCTTCCAGCTGGCACCGTCGGCAACCGTGCAGCAGGCCAGCGGCGGCCAGTTCCGGATCACCACCGGGGCTGATGCCAGCGCGGCGGCCGTCGGCACCCGCAGCAAGCGGTCCACGGATGCGTCTACCGGTGTGGCCGCACGTGCGGATGCCGGTGCCAGCAAGTTTGCGGCCGCTGTCTCCAACGATGGCGCACCGGTCGTGGCGACCTCGCGGGTCAAGGTGTTCTTCACCGATGCGGCTTCGGCGCAGCGTGCGGCCACCGCCACCGGCGGCACCGTGGTGAAGGTATCCAAGGCCTCGGGCCGCGCGATTGTGGAGTATCCGTCGGTGAACGCGGCACTGGATGCGACCACCAAGATGCTGTCGACTGCCGGCATCAAGGCAGCCGAGCCGGACGTGGTGCAGTGGGAAGAAACCAAGTAAGGCGTTGAGTGGTGCCCCCGGCCGGTTGGCTCTCCTGGCCGGCCGGGGGATTGGTGTGTGGGGGGTGTGCCGACCAACGGTCGGCACCCACCAGATTCATTCACCGCGTGTCGACCAAGGTCGACACCTACCGGGCAGCGAGCGTGTCGCTTTGCTTGAGGTGGCAGCTGGCCAGCGGGCCGTTGCCGGCGGCCGGATGGCCAGGCTCGAGCAGCAGGCGCTGCACGTCCGAGAACAGCTTGTCCACCGGCATGCCATAGGGCGCGAACAGGCGCAGGCGGCCTTGGCGATCAAACACGTAGCCGCCGGCGATGTGGCTCATGGTGTAGGTGTCCGGCACCGGGCCGGGTTCCTTTTCGTAGAACGCCTTGAAGTCGCTGGCCATCGCGGCCAGTTGTGCTTCGTTGCCGACCAGTGCGATCGCCTTGGGGTCGAACGCTTCCACATAGGTGCGGGCGACTTCGGGCGTGTCGCGTGCGGGATCGACACTGACGAACACTACCTGCAGCTGGTCGGCATCCTTGCCCATCAGGTGCTTGACCTGGCTGAGCTCGACCATGGTGGTCGGGCACACGTCCGGGCAGCTGGTGAAGCCAAAGAACAGATAGGTCACCTGCCCCTGCAGGTCCTTCGGCCCACGCACGGTGCCGTGGCTGTCGGGCATCGACCACTGCTGGCCGAGCTCTTCGCAGGCGATGTCCTTGGAATAGAAGTCCATGCGCGACTGCGCACTGCAGCCGGCCAGCAGGCCGATGGCCAGGCCTGCCAGCAGCGGCAGGCGGAAACGGGGAGAGAACAACGAACGGGCAACAGCAGCAGGACGCTTCACGGGTACCACCAACGCAGACGCGGGCGGGGTCTCGGTCAGGCCTGCCCGTGGGGGAAAGAGGACGGAGGTGCCGGGGTGATCGCGCGGTCCATGCCAATCACCCCGGCCACGGTCAGTTGATCATCATGTGGTAGTGCATGCTCCAGATGATCCAGACCGACAGTGCGACGACGATGAACAGGATCACCAGGGTGAACACGAAGCTGGCCAGGTTCCAGCCACCTTCGGACTTACGGTCCATGTGCAGGAAATAGACCAGCTGCACCAGGATCTGCGCCACCGCGAAGCCGACCAGCAGGAACAGCGTGAGCGGCCGCGACAGCACCGGGTTCATCACCAGCGCGAACGGCACCACGGTCAGCAGCGCGCACAGCACGAAGCCGATCAGGTAGGACTTGGTGGAGCCGTGCGCATTGCCGGCGCGCGAGGTTTCGACGTGGGCCATGTCAGAAGGCTCCGATCAGGTAGACGAAGGTGAAGACGCAGATCCACACCAGGTCCAGGAAGTGCCAGAACAGGCTCAGGCACGACACGCGGGTGATGTTGGTCGGGGTCAGGCCGCGGCGGTAGACCTGGTGCATGACCACCGCCATCCAGATCAGGCCGCTGGCCACGTGCAGGCCGTGGGTGGCGACCAGCGCGAAGAACGCCGACAGGTAGGCACTGGTGCTGGGGCCCGCGCCTTCGTGGATCAGGTGCGAGAACTCGTAGATCTCCATGCCGATGAACGAGGCACCGAGCACGAAGGTCACGCCCAGCCAGCGCAGCACTGCCGAGGTGTCGTGACGATGCATCGCCAGCACGGCCTGGCCGTAGGTGATGCTGGAAACCAGCAGCAGGAAGGTCTCGGCCATCACGAACGGCAGCGAGAACAGGTCCTTGCCGGTGGGGCCGCCGGCGTAGGCGGTGCTGAGCACCGCGTACGAGGCGAACAACGAACCGAACAGCACCAGGTCGGACATGAGGTAGACCCACATGCCGAACACCTTCATGCCGCCCTGTTCGTGGCCATGGTCGTGTTCGTGGTGGTCCTCGTGCGCCTGCGTGTCGCTGGCCAGCTCGGGGCGGGTCAACAGGTTCATGCGCGTACCTCCTTCAGCTTGGCAAGGTTGGCCGCTTCGGTGCGCGCCACCTCTTCGGAACTGACGTAGTAGTCCACGTCCTCGTCATAGGACCGCACGATCAGGGTCACGATCATCGCGATGAAACTGGCCGCGGCCATCCACCAGATGTGCCAGACCAGGGCGAAGCACAGCACCAGGATCCAGATGTTGAGGATCAGCGGCACGCCGGTGTTCTTCGGCATGTGGATCGGTGCGTACTTCTTCGGCGGCGGCGGCAGGCCGCGCTTCTTCGCTTCGTGGAAGGCATCCAGCTCATCGGCCTTGGGCACCACGGCGAAGTTGTAGAACGGCGGCGGCGACGGCGTGGCCCATTCCAGCGTGCGTGCATTCCACGGGTCGCCGGTCAGGTCCAGGTTGCGCTTGCGGTCGCGCACGCTCACGTAGATCTGCACCAGCATCAGGATGATGCCCGCGAACACGAACAGTGCACCGATGAAGGCGGCGATCAGGTAGGGCGTCCACGCCGGGTTGTCGTACTGGTTCATGCGGCGGGTCATGCCCATGAAGCCGAGCATGTACAGCGGCATGAAGGCCAGGTAGAAACCGATCACCCAGCAGGCGAACGACCATTTACCCAGGCGCTCGTTGAGGGTGAAGCCGAACACCTTCGGGAACCAGTAGGCGAAGCCGGCCAGGTAGCCGAACAGCGCGCCGCCGATGATGGTGTTGTGGAAGTGCGCGACCAGGAACAGGCTGTTGTGCAGCAGGAAGTCCGCGCCCGGAATGGCCAGCAGCACGCCGGTCATGCCACCGATGGTGAAGGTGACCAGGAAGGCAATGGTCCACAGCATCGGCACGCTGAACTCGACGCGGCCGCCGTACATGGTGAACAGCCAGGTGAAGATCTTCACGCCGGTGGGAATGGCGATGATCATCGTCATGATGCCGAAGAAGGCATTGACGCTGGCACCGGAACCCATGGTGAAGAAGTGGTGCAGCCAGACGATGAACGACAGGATGCCGATCGCCAGCGTGGCGCCCACCATCGACTTGTAGCCGAACAGCTTCTTGCGCGCGAACGTGGCGGTCACTTCAGAGAAGATGCCGAACGCCGGCAGCACCAGGATGTACACCTCCGGGTGGCCCCAGGCCCACACCAGGTTCACGTACATCATCGGGTTGCCACCCAACGTGTTGGTGTAGAAGTTGAAGTCCAGGTAACGGTCCAGGGTGAGCGCACCCAGTGCCACGGTCAGGATCGGGAAGGCGGCGATGATGATCACGCTGGTGACAAGCACGGTCCAGGTGAACACCGGCATCTTCATCAGGGTCATGCCCGGCGCACGCATGCGCAGGATGGTGATGAACAGGTTGACGCCGGTCAGCAATGTGCCGATACCCGAGGCCTGCAACGCCCAGATGTAGTAGTCCACGCCCACGCCTGGACTGAACTCGATGCCCGACAGCGGCGGATAGGCCACCCAGCCGGTCATGGCGAATTCGCCAACGCCCAGCGAAATCATCATCAGCGCAGCGCCGACCACGAAGATCCAGAAGCTGAAGGCGTTGAGGAACGGGAACGCCATGTCGCGCGCGCCGATCTGCAGCGGCACGATGATGTTCATCAGGCCGACCACGAACGGGGTGGCCACGAAGAAGATCATGATCACGCCGTGCGCGGTGAAGATCTGGTCGTAGTGCTCAGGTGGCAGGAAGCCATCACTGCCCGGGCCAGCCGCCGCCAGCTGCGCGCGCATCATCAGCGCATCGGCAAAGCCACGCACCAGCATGACCAGCGCTACCACCACGTACATGATGCCGATCTTCTTGTGGTCCACGGTGGTGAACCAGTCACGCCACAGCGGGCCCCACAACTTGAAGTACGTCACTGCGCCGAGCAGCGCGAGGCCACCCAGCACCATGGCCGCCAATGTGACCACGACGATCGGCTCGTGCAGCGGCACGGCCTCCCACGTCAATTTACCCAACATGTTCGTTACTCCTGGGAAACCTGGGCACCACCGGCAGCGCCCGCCGGGGTAGCAGCAGCGGTGTTCTCACCAACGCCGATGAACTGGTCGATGACCTTCTTGAACAGCAGTGGTTCAACACTGGAGAAGTGCTGCACCGGTGCGTTCTTCGACGGCGCGGCCAGCGCCTTGAACTGCGTGAAGCTGAGGGCGTCCGGCGCGCTGCGCACCTCGGCCACCCAGCGCTCGAACTCTTCGTTGCTGCTGGCGGTGGCGATGAACTTCATGTTCGAGAAGCCATGCCCGCTGTAGTTGCCGGACATGCCACGGAACTGGCCGGGCTCGTTGGCGATCAGGTGCAGCTGCGTGCGCATGCCGGCCATCGCGTAGATCTGCCCACCCAGCTGCGGGATGAAGAAGGTGTTCATCGTCGAGTTGGAGGTGATGTTGAACGCCAGCGGGCGGTCGACCGGGAAGTTGAGCTGGTTGACCGTGGCGATGCCCAGGTCCGGATACACGAACACCCACTTCCAGTCGGTGGCGATCACGTCCACATGCAGCGGCTCACCGGCCACGTCCAGCGGCTTGTAGGGGTCCAGCTCGTGGGTGGACTTCCACACGATCACCGCCAGCACCGCGATGATGATCAGCGGCACGCCCCAGACCACGATCTCCACCTTGGTGGAGTGCGACCAGTCAGGCATGTATTTGGCTTTGGTATTGCCGGCGCGGTAGCGCCAGGCGAACACGAAGGTCAGCACGATGGCCGGTATCACCACGATCAGCATCAGGCCGATGCAGATCAGGATCAGGTCGCGCTGGGCGAGCCCGACCATGCCCTTCGAATCCAGCAGCACCCAGTCACAGCCCGACAGGCCGACGCAGGCCAGGGCGACCAGCGCCAGGCGGATGCGGTTCCAGCAGATATTCATTGGAGGTCAACCCTGTTGAAGAAGCGCGCTTGACCGGCTCGCCTGCGCGCAGCGCCCGGGCGTGGAGCGGCTACACTGTGGGTACGAGGTCGCCTACAAGCAGGCGAACCACTCCAATCAAGCCCATACAAGATACATCATTGTATGGAATTGTGCATCTGTACGTATGGAAAAAACTGACCGATGACGCCACCTGCCGCCGGCCGCCGCCTGAAACACCCAAATCGCACCTGGGTTCGCCCCTTCCGCGAGGGCGCCGGCCCGCTGTATCTGCAGATTGCCCAGCAGGTGCGTGAGGCGGTGGATGACGGCGTGCTGCGCCCGGGCGACCGCCTGCCGCCGCAGCGCGACCTGGCCCAGCAGGTGGGCGTGGACCTGACCACGGTCACCCGTGCCTTCGCCGAGCTGCGCCAGGCCGGCCTGCTCGATGCGCAGGGCGCCGGTGGCACCTTCATCGCGCTGTCGGCCGGCAACCGCAGCACCTCGGTGGACCTGAGCATGAACATCCCGCCGCTGCTGGGCAGCGCGCCGTTCGCACAGGGCATGGAGGCCGGCTTCCAGCACGTGGGCCAGCAGCTGGGCCAGGGCGAACTGATGAGCTATCACGTCGGCGCCGGCACCCGCGAGGACCGCGCCGCTGCAGTGCAGTGGCTGGCGCCGATGCTGGGCACGGTGGGGGCCGACCAGGTGGTGATCTGCCCCGGCGCGCAGACCGCGCTGTGCGCGCTGATCCTGGCCCGCACCCAGCCGGGCGAGCTGATTGCCGCCGAGCAGCTGACCTATCCGGGCCTGCTGGCTGCCGCGCGCGTGCTGCAGCGGGGCGTGGTGCCGGTGGCGATGGACGCCGAAGGCATGCTGCCCGAAGCGCTGGAGGAGGCCTGCCAGCTGCGCCGCCCGCGCCTGCTGTACCTGGTGCCGACCATCCAGAACCCGACCACGGCGACGATGTCGGCGCAACGCCGGCAGGCCCTGCTGGCGGTCGCCAAGCGCCACGATCTGACCGTGATCGAAGACGATCCCTACTGGTTGCTGGCCGGAGACGCCGCGCCGCCGCTGGCCGCGCACCGCGATGCCGGCTGCCCGGTCTATTACATCTCCACCCTGTCCAAGTGCCTGGCCCCGGGCCTGCGCACCGCCTACCTGGTGGTGCCGGCCGGCGAGCCGATGGAACCCGTGCTGGATGCGCTGCGCGCAATCGCACTGATGCCGACCCAGTCGATGGTAGCGGTGGCCTCGCAGTGGATCCGCAGCGGCCAGGCCCAGGACATGGTGCAGCGCTTCCAGCAGGAACTGCGCGAGCGCCAGGCCATTGCCGCCCGTTACCTGCCGGCCCGCGCCCAGGCGCATCCGGCCGGCCTGCATGTGTGGCTGCCGCTGCCGCCGCGGCTCGACCAGTACCGGTTGATCCAGGCCGCACAGGAGCAGGGGCTGGGCATTGCCAGCTCCGATGCCTTCAGCGTGGAAGAACCGCCACCGGGCAACGCGATCCGCCTGTCGTTGGGCGGCGCGGTCGACCAGGGCGCGCTGGCCGGGGCGCTGGCCAAGCTGAACGAGATCCTGTCCGAGGCCCCCGAGGCACGCCACAACGCCATCGTCTGAACGGGGCGCATGGCGCTTTATCCATACAAGATGATATTTTGTATGCAATGTATGGATGAAGGGACGTGCATCGATGCGCGCCGAGAAAATGAAATTCCACCTGGTGATGGCCGGGTGCGGTGGCTTTGTGGCGTTGATGCTGGCCGCGCTGGCCTGGGTCTGCCTGCAGCCGCAGACCGTGGATGTGCAGGCCGCCGAACGCCACGCCATCGAGCAGTGCGTGCAGCGCAGCGAGGATCCGTCGCGTAGCGAGATCCAGCGCCGCGCGCAGGCCGATTCCTGCCGCGAGATGCGCAAGCAGTACGTGCACAAGTTCGGCCGGGAAGATTCCTGATGGGCGCAGCCGCGCCGCGTCGCCGCTGGCTGCTGCCGACGATGATCGCCCTCGCCTGCCTGTTCATGGCCGGCGTGGCAGCTGCGTTGTGGCAGTACTTCGGCTACAGCGCGCAGTCCACCTTCACCGAACAGGCCATCGTCTTCGACGATTCGCAGCTGCGCCTGCCGGCCGATCTGGCCGGTGATACCGGCCGCATCCGCGTGGTGCATTTCTGGGACCCGGCGTGCGCGGTCTGCAACCGCGAGACCGGTGCGCACCTGAGCTACCTGATCAGCATGTACCGCCGCGCCGGCATCGACTTCTATGCCATCCGCCGCCCGGGTACGCAGGGCGAGCTGCCCGAGCCACTGCGCAACAAGGTGATCAACCTGCCGACCATCGACGGCATCGAACACATTCCGGCCAGCCCCGCCGTAGCCATCTGGGATCGCCAGGGCCACCTCGCCTACGCAGGACCGTACAGCATCGGCATGGTCTGCAACTCGGCCAACAGCTTCGTCGAACCGCTGCTGGACAGACTGGTGCGCGGCGAGACCGTGCGCCCGAAAGGACTGCTTGCCGTGGGCTGCTACTGCCCCTGGCAGGCCAAGCGCTGAGGACGCGCAATGACATCACTGACGCTGGCCGGCGTGGTCGCCGCAAACAACAACGGCGGTCACCTGTCCGAACCGACCGATGGTTATGGACAGGCTCCCGCCGTTGGAAGCAACGATACGCCCCGACATGCTCCGTACATGCCGCGACCGGATGTCGCAGCCCGCGAATGGGTGCAGGACGTACTCGCGCACAGCGGGCCGATCTACCTGCGCATCGTCAACTCGCTGGAACGCACGGTGCGCCGCGGTGGTCTCGCACCGGGACAGCGCCTGCCTTCGCAACGCGCGTTGGCGCAGCAGCTCGGTATCGACCTGACCACGGTCACCCGCGCCTTCGATGAAGCACGCAAGCGTGGCCTGATCGAAGCGCGTGGACCACAGGGCAGTTTCATCGCACCGCCCAAGGCCGGCTTCGACCAGGTGGTGGACCTGAGCATGAACGTGCCGCCGGTGCCCGATGCCGATGCGCTGGCCGAGACGCTGCGGCGTGGCGCGGCCGCCGTGCTTGCGCGCAGCAACGCGCCGAACCTGATGACCTATCACCTGGGCGGTGGCAACCCCACCGACCGCCACGCAGCGGCGCGCTGGCTGCAGTCGATGCTGGGAAAGGTGGACGATGCCTGCCTGCTGCTGACCGAAGGCGCACAGGTGGCGCTGGCGTCGATCCTGGTCAGCCAGGGACGCGACGACGACGCGATCCTGTGCGATGCGCTGGTCTATCCGGGCCTGCTGCAGGCCGCTGCCGCACTGGGCCGGCGCCTGCTGCCGGTGGACAGCGACGAACACGGCATGTGCCCCGATGCACTGGCCCGGCTGGCACGCGAAAGCGGCGCGCGGTTGGTCTATCTCAATCCCACCTGCCAGAACCCGACGGCACTGACCCTGCCGCTGCATCGGCGCGAAGCGCTGGCGCGCGTGCTGGAAAGCGAACGCCTACTGGCGATCGAAGACGATCCGTACTGGCACCTCGCCGAGGATGCACCGACACCGCTGGCGGCGCTGGCACCGCGCCATGTGTTCTACGTGGCGACGCTGTCGAAGGTGATCAGCCCCGGTCTGCGCACCGCCTTCGTGCGCTGCCCGAGCGCGGCGCATGCCGAGGCGATGACCGCTGCGTTGCGGGCGACGCGGTTGATGGGTCATCCGCTGGTCTCGGCGCTGGCCAGCCAATTGCTGCTGGATGGTTCGGCGCAGTCACTGCTGGCGCAGGTGCGCACCGAGGCGCGCGAGCGCATGCGCATGGCGCGCTACCTGCTGGCGCCGTCGCTGCTGCAGCGGGCAGAGGGCCTGCATGCGTGGTGTCGGATACCGGCACCGTGGACCGATGCCACCCTGGTGCGTACCGCACAGCTGCAGGGGCTGGCGATCGCGCCGTCATCGGCGTTCTGCCTGCCGGGGGTATCGCACCAGAGCGGCGTGCGGCTGTCGTTGGGGCTGGCGGCGGATCGCCGGCAGCTGGAAAGTGCGCTGCGGCGGATTGATCGGTTGTTGTTGTCGGATGCGTTGCCGGCGATCGAGCGGTAGGCCTGGTAGCAACGGCATGCACGGATCATGAGGTTGCCGGCCAGCGGCCGGCACTACCCCAATGCCACCAGCGCCTGCACCAGCGCATCCATCTGCTCCGGCCGGGTGAACACCGACGGCGTCACCCGCACGCATGCGCCGGAATCCAAACCATCGCGATGGGTGGTGAACACGCGATGCTCATCCAGCAGGCGCTTCTGCAGCGCGAGGTTGTCAGCCACGCTGGTGCGCCCGCGCAGGCGAAAGCTGGCCAGCGCACTGGCCAGCGCCGGGTCCGGCGAGGACAGCACTTCGATATGCGCCATCTGCCGCGCCGGCACGGTCCAGCGCTCACGCAGGTAGCGCAGGCGCGCCTGCTTGTTGGCCACGCCGATGCGCTGGTGCAGGGCAATGGCGTCCGGCAGTGCCAGGTAGGCGGCGAAGTTGACCGTACCGGTATGCACGCGGCTGCCCACGCGGCCGTCGTCGGTCTCCCCCATGTACGGGTCAAGATCGGCCACACGGCCCTTGCGTACGTACATCGCGCCGACGCCGACCGGCGCACCGATCCACTTGTGCAGATTGATGCCGACGAAATCAGCCTTGAGCTGCGGCACCGCGTAGTCGATCTGGCCGAACCCATGCGCCGCATCGACGATCACGTCGATACCACGTGCACGCGCACGTTCGGCGATCTCGGCCACCGGCAGCACCAGCCCATGGCGATGGCTGACCTGGGTCAGCAGCACCAGCTTCAGGCGTGGCAGCCGCGCGAATGCGGCCTCGTAGGCCTGCAGGATCTGCGCGTGGTCGGGCACGGCCGGTAGCGCGATACGCTCGACCTGCACGCCGCGACGCTGCTGCAGCCAGTGCATCGCGCCGATCATGCTGTCGTAGTCGATGTCGGCGTAGAGCACCTGGTCGCCAGGCTGCAGGCGGTTGTAGCCGCCGATCAGCGCCAGCATCGCCTCGGTGGCACCACGGGTCAGTGCGATCTCGTCGGCACCCACGCCCAGCAACTCGGCCACCTGCCGCTGCACCGCCATGTACTGCGCCGGAAACTCACGACGACCGTACCAGGCGTTGCCACGGTTCACTTCAGCGGTATGGCGCTGGTAGCTGGCCAGCGTCTCGCGGCCCATCGCGCCCCAATAGCCGTTCTCCAGGTGGTTCACTTCGTCGGTAATGTCGAAGTGGCTGGCTACGGCGGCCCAGTAGCCTTCATCGTGGGCCAGCACGTTGGGCGCCACGGTCGTTGCGGGAATCTGCATGGGCGCAGCGTAACGCGCGGCCGCCTTGGCCGGCAGTGAAGACAGCGCGGCTGCGGCCGGCAGCAAGGTGCCGGCACGTAGCAGGGAGCGGCGCGTGCGGTCCATCAGAAGCTCAGCCGGTACTGCGCGTAGAGGTTGGCACCGTCGGTGTCGTACGGCGCGTTGCGCGAGTAGACCAGGCCACGGCTGGCCTGGAAGACCGCCTCGTCCGGGTAGCGGTCCAGCACATTGTCGGCGCCGACGCGCAGGCTGTGGTGCTCGTTGATGCGATAGCCCACGGCCAGGTCGAGGAAGCTCATCGCGCCGAAGCGCTGGTAGATATCGCCCACCGCATTGCCGCTGGCGTCGGTCCAGGCGCCGTAGTAGCGCATGCGCGCCATCAACGACCAGGCACCGATGTCCCAGCTGCCGGTCAGGCTGCCCTTGTGCTCGGGCAGGCGGTCTTCGAACAGCACACGCTGGGTTTCGTTGGTGGCCACCGAGGTGCTGCCGTTGTCCACCCGCGTACGGTTGTAGTTGTAGGCCAGGGTCAGCGTCATGCGGCCCGCGCCGAGGTCGCGCAGGTAGTTGCCGACCACATCCACGCCGGTGGTGGTGGTATCGAAGTCGTTGGTGAAGTAGTTCACCGAGGTATAGCCCAGCGGATTGGGAGTACCAGCCGGAATGACGAAACTGGCCGACTGGCTGAAGCGATCGGTGAGCTTGATCTGGTAGACGTCGACCGAACCGGACAGGCCCAGGTCGGTGCGCCAGGTCAGGCCCAGCGACGCGGTACGCGATTCCTCCGGCTTCAGCGGCCTGGCACCGAGCAGCTGGGCCAGCGGATCGTTCGGCGACAAGCGGCCACTGGTGAAGATCTGCAGCGTGCGCGTATCCAGGCCCTGGGTGGTGCTGGTGGTATTGAGCTGCGCCGGTGTCGGTGCGCGGAAGCCCGTGGACACCGTGCCGCGCAGGGCCACGTCCGGGGTGATCGCGAAACGTGCCGACAGCTTGCCGTCCAGGGTGCTGCCGAAGCTGGAGAAGTCCTCGTAACGGCTGGCCGCACCGATGCTCCAGCGCTCGCCCAGCGGCATTTCCATATCCACATAGGCCGCCTTGCTGCGCTGGCTCCACTGCCCGGCCTGGCTGGCCGAGAAGCCCGGTGCGCCGTTGGAGTTGGCCTCCAGGCCCGCGGCCGCGCCCGGGCCTACCGCGTACGAGGCCGGATCACCGGCGCGCACCTGGTAGGTCTCCTGGCGGAACTCACCACCGAAGGCGACGTTGATCGGCTTGGACAGCGCGGCCACGTCCCACTCGTAAATGAAGTCGGCGTTGGCGTTCTTCTCGGTCTGGGTCAGGCGGCCGAGATCGAACGCGGTCGGGCTGGCCGGGCCGAGCGAGGCGTTGATGGAGTTCTTCAGGCTGTAGTCGATGGCGTTGCGGCCATACGACGCGCTGACATCCCAGCGCAGCTTCGGGGTGATCTCGCCACGCAGGCCACCGACCAGTTGCAGGTCGTTCTGGACGTTGCCGTACTGCGGGCTGAAACCCACCGGATAGATCGAACGCAGGTTCCAGCCGGGGAAGATCGCAGTGGTGCGGTAAGCACCGGTGGTGGTATCCGGATTGCGCCAGTTGAAATCGCTGACGCCATCGCTGTGGCTGTACAGGCCGAACGCATACAGCTCCAGCGTGTCGCTGGCATTGGCCTTCACGTTGAAGCCGACACGGCGGCTTTCCAGTTCCGGCTGGCCCCAGCGCTGTACCGGGTTGGGCACGTCCAGATCCGGATGCGCGGCCTGGAAGGCAATGGCATCGGGGCGTTGGCGGGTGCGCGAGGTGGCGTCGGAGTTGGACGATTCGGCGAACAGCACCAGGCTGCCGTAGTCACCCAGCGACCAGCCGGTGCGCGCACTGAAATCGCGCGACGTGCCATCGCCCTGCGCATACTGCGAATAGCCGGCAGTGATCTCGGTACCGGGGCCATCCTCGAGAATGATGTTGATGACGCCGGCGATGGCGTCCGAGCCGTACTGCGCCGACGCACCATCGCGCAGCACTTCGATGCGCTTGATCGCGCTGGTCGGAATCTGTGCCAGGTCGGCCGCCTGCGCGCCACGGTTGCCGAGCAGCGCGCTGCGGTGGAAGCGACGACCGTTGACCAGCACCAACGTCTGGTCCGGCGACAGGCCACGCAGCGTGGCCGGGCGCACGAACACCTGGCCATCCGCCATCGGCAGACGCTGCACCACGAACGACGGCACCAGCTGCGCCAGCACGTCCTTCAGGTCGGTGGATTCAACGGACTTGATGTCTTCCTTGGTGAACACGTCCACCGGCGCCAACGTTTCGAACTGGGTGCGGTTGGAGGCGCGGGTGCCGGTGACCAGCATCGCGTCGAGCTGGGTGGGCGCCGCACGGCTGCCCGCCGGGGCATCGACCGCATCGGCCTCCGCTGCGATCGCGCCTCCTGCGCTGGCCATGGAAAGGGCGAGGAGGATGGAACGCGAAAGCTTCGAACGATGCACGGCAGGGCTCCGGGAGGACGCGACAGGGCCAGCACCTGCTCGGACACAACAGGCGTGGACAAGGCGCGCAGTCTCGGCGCGATCTGTGAAGGAGCCATGACGTCAGTGCGACAGCTTGATGCCGCTGCAGCGCAAGAACTGCTAAACGAAGCGCCACGCGATCCGCTACTGTGCCCGGCATTGGATTCGGGGAACGGCAGGATGAGCGCGGCAGGCAAGGCGTTGTGGTACATCGAAACCCATGCGGACCGGCCATTGGCACTGGCCGATATTGCCGCCGCAGCGGGGCTTTCGCCGTTCCATCTGTCGCGCCTGTTCCAGGCCCGCACCGGCACCTCGGTGGTGCGTTATCTGCGGGGACGGCGCCTGACCGCTGCCGCGCAGCGGCTGGCCAACGGGGCGGGCGACATCCTGCAGGTGGCACTGGGCGCGGGCTACACCACCCATGCCGCGTTCACCCGCGCCTTCAGCGAACAGTTCGGGCAGACCCCGGAGCGGGTACGCGAACAAGGCACCGATGGGCTGGCGCTGGTGCAGGCGATCCGCGTGGACGATGCGCCGACTGCCTGCGGTGAAGCGCCGCGCCTGCTCGATACCCCTGCCTTCCAGGTCGCGGGTATCGGCATGCGGCATACCCGCGACAGCGGCGGTGCGATACCCGGACAGTGGGCGCAGCTCAACCGGGAATGGCCGACGCCGGCGCCGATCAGCTTCGGCGTGTGCTGCAACAGTGATGACGATGGCGGCTTCGACTACATCGCCGCACTGCCGGCCAGCGCGGTGCCGAGCGTACCTGCGCACTGGCAACGCGTGGACATTCCGCCGCGCTGCTACCTGGTGGCCTGGCACGGCGGGCACATCTCGACCATCCGCTCGACCTGGTTCTGGCTGCTGGACCACTACCTTCCCGGCTCCGGGCTCAGCCTGGCCGATGCCCCGGACCTGGAACGCTACGACTCCCGCTTCGATGAGCATACCGGCAACGGCGGCGTGGAAATCTGGCTGCCAGTGGACGAACGCCCACGCTGACAAGGAGTTGAGGATGCGCATGACAGCCACTGTGATGGGAATGATGCTGCTGGCCTCCGCGGGGGCCGTCAGCGCTGGCGAGCCTTGGAAAGCAGGCGAACGCCACGGCACCACCATAGTGGCCAGCGCCGCGGTTCGCGATGCGCAGCATCGCGACGCCCTGCGCTACACGGTCTGGTATCCCGCGCCCGCTGGCAGCACGGAAACCGCCCTGACCATCGGTCCGCCCGATGCGCCGCTGTTCGACGTCGGCCGCTCAGCCATGAATGCCCCGATCGCGGGCAAGCGCCTGCCGACGATGCTGCTCTCCCACGGCAACGGCGGCAGCGCGCGCATGATGGGCTGGTTGGGCACGGCATTGGCGCGCGCCGGGTATCTGGTAATCGCGGTCGATCATCCCGGCAACAACGGCGTGGACGAGATGACCCTGCCCGGCAGCGTACTGAGCTGGTTGCGTGCGGATGACCTGCGCTCGGCACTCGCTGCAGTACAGGCCGATCCGCTGCTGGGTCCGCATGTCGACCCTGAGCGACTGGGTGTGGCCGGGTTCTCGGCCGGAGGCTACACCGCGCTGCTGGCCGCCGGTGCACGCCCCGACCTGCAGCGGCTGTTGGCCTTCTGCCGCGCGCACCCGGATGACGGCGTCTGCCGGCCACAACAGGAAACCGCCACGCACACGATGGACGCGCGTGTTGCCGCTGCGGGCTCACCCGCGATGTCTCCCTGGATCTCCCACGCCAACGACTCGCGCGCGATCCCCGGCGTGCGTGCGGCATTCCTGCTGGCACCCGCGATCGTGCAGGCGTTCGCGCCCGAGCAGCTGTCCTCGCTGAGGCAGCCAGTGTCGATCGTGCTGGGCGAGGCTGACACGGTTGCGCCACCGCAGAGCAATGGCGAGGCTGCACAGACACTGATTCCGGGCGCTGTGCTGCAGCGTCTGCCGGATGTCGGTCACTACGACTTCCTGGCGGCCTGTACAGCGGTTGGTGTGCAGAGGCTGCCCGAGCTCTGCAGCAGTTCGGTTCCGAAGGCGGACACCCACGCGCAGGCAGTGGATGCCGCGGTGCGATTCTTCGCCGAAGCACTGCGGTAGTGGCCGCCGGGCATGGCCCGGCGCTACAGTGGGCGCATCCACGGAGGATCGGCCATGCGCCTGCTTCACCTCACCCTGCCAGTGTCCGACGTCACCACCGTCGCTACGTATTTCCACGATGTGCTGCAGCAGCGCGTGGTCGGCAATCATGTGCACATCGGCTGGAGCACGATCGAGTTGCAGCCCACTGAAGGACGTCCGGTCGGTGGCGTGCACCTGGCCTTCAACGTACCGGACAACCGCTTCAGCGAGGCGATGACCTGGTTGCGTGAGCGCACGCCGCTGCAACGCAATCCGGCGGGACTGGACTACTTCGCGCTGGAGAGCAGCTGGCAGTCGCAGTCGGTGTACTTCACTGGCCCTGACGGCCTGATCCTGGAACTGATCGGCCGCCGCCGTTTGCCGGCCAGCGCGCGCGAAGGTGCGTTCCACGGCAGCGAACTGACCTGCCTGAGCGAAGTCGGCCTGCCCAGCCACGATGTCGACGCTGTGCGCGAACAATCCAGCCTGCGGTTCGGCCTGCAACCGATCAGCCCGCCGTCGCCGCAGTTCGCGCCGATGGGCGACGACGAGGGCCTGCTGATCGTGGTTGCGGCGGATCGTCGCTGGTTCCCCGAGCAGAAGGACCTGCCGAACGCGCGCGGCTTGCAGCTGCAGGTCGGCGACGTGGCCGGCCCGGGTGTTGTGGAGGACGCCGCGCTCGGCTGGCGGGTACAGGCGACCTGAACTACCAGCTGCCGGACGCGCCGCCGCCGCCGCTGCGGCCGCCGCCTCCAGACCAGCTGCTGGAGCTGCTCGACGACGAACTCGACGAGGACGACGAACGGGACGACGTGCGTTCGCGGGATGATGAAGCCCGGCCGCGTGCGCGCTCGCCCGGCAGCATGGTGAACAACCACACGAAGTACAGCAGTACGCCACATACCCCGGACACGATCATCGCCAGCAATCGTGGATCGTCACCTTCGGCACGATGGACCGCCAGCAACGCGCCCGCGGCATAGCCGAGGGTCAACAGCACCAGCACCGTCATGCGCACGATGAAGCTGCTGCGGTTCTTCTTCCAGCGTGTGCGGCAGGCCTGCACCAGCAGGAACACCATCAGGGCAACAACGCCCGCGGCGGCCTGCAGCAGCAGGTGCCGGGCCAGGCTCGGTGGCAGCTGGCCACGCAGCAGCGCCTGTACCAGGAAGACTGCGCTGAGCATCAGCATGCCGCGCAGCACGATGCGCACACCTCGGCTGCGGCGCCAGCACCAGCCCAGCAGGGCAGCCACCGGCACACCCAGCGCCAGCACGAAGCACAGGCCCGGCAGCACATGGCGTGGCAGCAGCAGCGCCACGGAGAGCACGCCCGCACCCACAACAGCGGCCAGCAGCATCGGGCGCCCCCAGGCCGGCAAGGTCGGCCAGGTTGGTTTTGGTGCCGATGCATTGGCGGCCAGTGCCTTGCGCCGCCGCTCCCGACGGCTGCCGCTGAAATCGGCCTCGGTCTTCGCCAGTGGGAGAGGCGGCGGCGAGCGCCACAGCCCGGCCAGGAAACCGGCCAGCAGGGTCAACGCCAGCACCGAGTCTGCGCGTCGCCAGTCCGCAGGCAGCAGGTTGCTGGCCGTCGGTTCTTCCCATGCCGGCAGGTCCTCGCCATCGATCAGCGCCACCATGATCGTCGTGCCATCGAGCACGCCCTGGTCGACATCGCCCTCACGGAAACGCGGCACGATCGCGTTGTCGATGATGCGAGCGGCGTACGCATCGGGCAGCGCACCTTCCAGGCCGTAGCCGGTCTGGATGCGTACGCGGCGGTCCTGCACCGCCACCAGCAACAGCACACCGTCGTCGACACCGATCCGGCCCAGCTGCCACTGATCGAACACCCGCTGTGCATAGGCCTCGATGCCTTCGCTGCCCACGCTGGGTACCACCAGCACCTGCAGCTGTGCACCTTTCCGTGCCTGCAGCTGCAGCGCCTGCCTGCGCAGGGTGGCGCGGGTGTCGGCGGACAGCGCGTTGGCAGTGTCCACCACGGGATCGTCCAGCGCCGGGACCGGGATTGCCGCCAGCGCTGCCATCGGCAGCAGGCACAGCAGCAACAGCAGCCACACGGTGGCGGCCGCCTGCTGCAAGGCGCGCGCCGGGTTCACGTACCCTGCCCTGCCTCGATCTGCGCATGCAGCGCCTGCAGCTGCGCCGCCGTCTGGTTGAACACCTGCAGATCGGCATCCACCAGGGCCGCCCAGTCAGGCGCGTGCCCCAGCAGTTGCGCCACCTGCTCGTTCGGCGCGCGGTCGAAGCCCTCGCCAAGCACGGCAAGATAGCGCTCACGGAACCCTTCGGGGTCGCGCTGGTCCTGCACGTACAGCTGCACGGCCAGCAGCCCCGCATACAGGTAGTTCACCAGATAGTTCGGGTCTTCATACATCAGACGCTTGCCGATCCAGGTGTTGCGCAGCTGCGGGTAGCGCTCCGGTTGCTGGCCGAAGCGCGCCAGCACCTGCCCGGTCAGCGCGTCCAGGTCATCGGCGGTGCCCAGCGTGCCGGCGGCCACGCCCCGATAGATCGACTGCTCCAGCTGCGCTTCCTCGGAAGAGGTGAACAGCTGCAGCACCATGTCGTCCAACAGCGATTTCAGGTAATAGGCTTTGGCGCGCGGATCCTCTGCCTGCTGGTACAGCTGGTCGCGGAAGCGCAGCTCGTTGTAGATCGCGAACGCCTCGGTCAGCCACTGGCTGCCATTGCGCTGCAGCGGCGACGCATGACCGCGCTGCATCCACTCGCCGTGCACGGCATGACCGGCTTCATGGGCGATCTCGACGTCGCTTTCCAGATCACCACGGCGCAGGCCAACGAACAGCATTGCCGGCACACCGGGAGCGCTCACCGGGAACGCGTCCTGGCTGCGGTCACCACGTTTGGTGGCCAGATCCATGCGCTGGTTGGCCGGATCGAGCAGCGCGCGCAGTTCGGCGACGTACGCCGGCCCCAGGTGCTGCATGGCATCGGCGGCGTTGTCACGCAGCTGCGCCAACGTCAGCACTGGTGGCGTATAGCCGGCATCGGGCACGGTGGTATCCCAGATCTGCGGCGCGTCGATGCCGGATCGCGCAGCGTGGCGCAGCAGCATGTCCTGGTAGGCACGGCGGTCCCCGGCGTGCTGTTCGATCGCCACCAGCGTTGCATCCACTGCGGCAGTATCCAGGCCCATGCGCTGGTAGCCATATGCCGGCGCCGAGCCGTCACCCTGCAGGCGTGCGGCGGCGTCATTCACCTGCACCAGCCCCAGCAGCACCGAGGCCATCGGCTCACGGCGCGAGTGCAGCCCCTGCCAGTAGCCCTTCCAGCCGGCCTCGCGCAGGGCGCGGTCGGGCTGCTGGGCCAGCAGCTGCTTGTCGCGTCCGGTGTCCCAGTGACGACCGCCGTGCTCGATCTGCGGATACTCGGCGCTGCGCAGGATCTGCCCGCGCAGGCGCGCGAAGCTGTCCAGCGCCGGATCGGCCAGTGCCTCCACGGCCTCATCAAGCGCGGCGTTGGCCGGGGTGGCAGCCTCCTTCAGCGCCCGAGTGCGCAGGAAGCCATACGGTGCTGCCCACGCCGCATCTGCGGGCGCCTCGCGCAGTGCGGCGCGACCACTGCGAGCGATGCGGCTGCACAGCCCCGCTGCCTGCTCCATCGCCTGTGCCGGTCGAAGATCGCGCGCGTTGCGGGCGGACTGCAGATGCAGGTAGCCGAGATGACGCAGGCACAGCGCCTCCAGTGCCTCGGCCTGCTGGAAGCGTTCCGCCGGTGCGAGGGTGGACGCCTGCTGCAGGGCCTCGACGCGCTTGCCCAACGCGTCGCGCGCGGTCTGTTCGGACGCGGCGCTGGCGAAGTAGGTGCGGTCATCGGCATGCACCGACTGTGCCTGCGCGCCGCTGAAGGGGGCTATCGCCAATACGGCGGCAATGGCGGCGGTGGTGGTGCGCTCCCTGAAAGCCTGCATCGGCGTCTCCCTGCCTGGACCAGGGATCGAGCCTAGCAGCCGCCGGCCCGCCGCGCCTGTGCCGGATCAGCCATCAGATCGACTCATCCTCACGCTTGACCAGCGTCCAGCACGGCGCCTGCGCAAAGGTATACGTCTGCTGGTCGCTGCTGTCCGGCGTACGGATCTGCACCTGCCGCTGTCCATCGGCCAGGAGGCTGACCTGCATTTCGCGGCCCTGCCCGGCCAGTGCGGCGGGATCAGGCATCACCGGCCACTCGACATCGGCCCGCGCCAGCCGGCTTTCCACCTTGCGTGGTTCCGGCTCGGCCTCGGCATCGATGTAGCTGTCCAGCAGCGGATCGGCGGTGGCCTTTTCCTGCAACGCGATCTCGTTGCCGAAATGCTTCAGGAACGCATCGAAGTCCGGGTAGAGGCATTCACCGCGTGCAGCCACAGCTGTGGGCTCGGCGGGGGTGGTCGCCGGCGCCGCTGCGGTAGGTGAGGCTTCGGTCGCGGTATGCGGTGCCTGCGGCGCTGGCGTGCAGGCAACCAGCACCACGGCGCAGGCGAGCATCAGCACTGCGGCAGAACGGTATCGACACATGGGCTCATCCTGAATCCGGTCCGGTCGCTCCATGCTACCGCGCACCCTACAATTCAGGCATTCCGCTTGTCCGAGAGTCCTCATGCATCGCCTCCTGCTCCTGATCGGCCTGCTGCTGCCCGCCCTGTGGCCGGCGGTGGCGAGGGCCGTCGATGTCCACGAAGGCGACCTGCTGTTCGTCACCGCCGGCCGCAGCGGTCTCAGTGCAGCCATCGACGATGCCACCGGCAAGCAGGGCGCGCCCAGCTTCGATCACGTCGCGCTGGTCGCTTCCGCGCCGAAGGACTGGGAGGTATTGCATGCAGACGAGAAAGGATCGCGGCGGCAATCGCTGTCCGAGTTCCGCCAGGACGCGAGAGCAAAGCAGCGGCAGATCGTGGTCTATCGCCTGCACGCACCGCAGCAGCCGGCAATCAAGGATGCAATCGCCACCGCGCGCACGATGCTCGGCAAGCCGTACAACACGTCGTATGTGTTGAACGAGGACAGCTACTACTGCTCGGACTTCATCGAACGCGCCTTCCGTGCGCACCACGTGTTCGCATTGCAGCCGATGAATTTCCGTAACCCGCAGACCGGGGAGATTTCCCAGCACTGGATTGAGCTGTACCGCGGCATGGGCATGGACGTGCCGCAGGATCAGCCCGGCACCAATCCCAACGACATGTCGGCGGCGCCGGTGCTGCAGCGTATCGGCGTGCTGGAATAAGCAAAGCCCCGCACGGGGCGGGGCTCTGCGTATTACAGGAGGTGGGTACCGACGTCACTCTTCCTCGTCCTGCCCACCCTGCTGCTGGTTCTGGTTGCGCTTCTGCTGTTCCTGCTGCTGTTGCTGCTGCTGATCGCGGCCACGGCCCTGCTGCTGATCCTGTTGGTTCTGCTGGCCCTGCTGCTTCTGGTTCGGGTTCTGGTTCTGCTGTGCCATGTCCGATCTCCAAAGCCACTCGCGGAATGCGGTGGACGTGGCCATCGTCTGCAGCGAATGGTTAATCACGCGTGGGGGGGCGGCTACATCTGTGTGTACGCCTGTGAATGAACGCGCGGAAGCCCTTGTGGCACAAGCGGCTGAAGGATTCATGCGGGATCGGCATGTGCTCATGCCATCTTCAGCCCGCACGCATTCATGGCGTTCGCAGCCGGAAACACGCGCTGAACCAGGTTGGCTTCCCGGCTCACGCAGGGAAGCCAACTCTGCCTTCAGGGCATCACCGGCGGCACATAGGCCAGTGTCATGCCCAGCAGCCACAGCAGGCCCAGCACCAGCGGGATGTGCACCAGCAGCTGGATGAAGGTGAAGCCCACGATGTCGCGTGCCTTCAGGCCCAGCACGCCCAGCAGCGGCAGCATCCAGAACGGGTTGATCAGGTTCGGCAGCGCTTCGGCTGCGTTGTAGACCTGTACCGCCCAGCCCAGGTGTGCCTTCAGTTCGTTGGCGGCCTGCATCACGTACGGCGCTTCGATGATCCACTTGCCGCCACCGGAGGGCACGAAGAAGCCCAGCACCGCCGAGTAGACGCCCATCACCAGCGCGAACGTATCGGTGCTGGCTACGTGCACGAACAGGCTCGACAGCCGGTGCGCCAGCGTCTGTCCATCGCCGCCGGCAGCGTGGGTGAGGATCATCGCGATACCCCCGTACAGCGGGAACTGGATCAGCACGCCGGTGGTGCTCGGTACCGCCTTGGCGACCGCGTTGAGGAAGCTGCGCGGCCGCCAGTGCAGCAGCAGGCCCAGCGAAATGAACATGAAGTTGTAGGTATTGAGGTTGGCGATGGCGGTGACCACCGGCTTGTTGGCGAACTCGTTGAACAGCCAGCCGAACGCCAGCAACGAGAGCAGCACGGTCAGCAGCGGGCTGTATTCCAGCCACTCGCCCGGGCGCGTGCGCCGCTGCAGCGGTTCCGGCTCGGCCTGCGCGGCGCCCGGGAACTCCTCGGCGGTGCGGGCGCTGCCGGCGGCCGGTGCGGTCAACCAGGCAATCAGCAGCGAAACCAGGATCAGCGCCGCGGTCAGTGCGATCGACTGCCACAGGAAAATGGTTTCGGTGAACGGCAGGACGCCGGTGATCTCGACCAGCCCCGGCGGCATGCTGGCCGGGTTGGCCTGCAGCTGCGCGGCCGAGGAACTCAGCCCCATCGCCCACACCGCACCCAGACCGAGGTACGCCGACGCACCGGCCGCGCGGTAGTCCATGCGCAGTTCGGTACGGCGGGCCAGCGCGCGCACCAGCAGGCCGCCGAACACCAGCGAGAAGCCCCAGCTGAGCAGCGAGGCCAGCATGCTGACCAGGCCCACGTATACCACCGCACCACGGCCGGTGCGCGGCACACGGGCGAGGAAATCGATGAAGCGTGCGACCACCGGAGCGGTGGCCACGGCGTAGCCACCGATGACCACGAAGGCCATCTGCATGGTGAACGGAATCAGGCTCCAGAAGCCATCACCGAAGGCGCTGGCGGTGGCCTGCGGGGTGGAGCCGAAGCTCATCGCCGCCAGCGCGACGATGACCACGCCCAGTACCGCGAATACATACGCATCGGGGAACCACTTTTCCGCCCAGGCCGCCGAGCGCAGCGCAGCGCGCGCCATCCAGCCGTCCTGTACTGCTGCCGTCGAGGCCATCGCCTACCCTCCCAGGTTCGATGGACCGATTCTGGGCGGTGGGGTGCGGGCTGTCTGCCACCTATTGGTCGTAGGTGGCGGGATACCCGGCGCTGCGCGCCGCCGCCCGAGCATGGGCTCGGGCGCCACGGATATCCGGTTTCGGGGTTGCCACGTGTAGAGCCGAGCCCACGCTCGGCTGCGCTTCTCAGCGCAGCGCCAGATCCACGGCGATGCCAGCAAACAGCGCCGCACCCACCCAGTTGTTGTGCAGGAACGCCTTGAAGCACGGGCCGCGCTCGCGGTTGCGGCAGATCCAGAATTCGTACACCACCAGCACCGCGGCCACGGCCACGCCGGCCAGGTAGTAGCCGCCCAGCCCGCCGCGCACGCCCACCAGCGCCATCGTGGCCAGGAACAGCGCGTACAGCACGCCCTGGATGACCAGGTCGAGATCGCCGAACAGGATCGCGGTGGAGTGCGAGCCCATCTTCAGGTCGTCCTCGCGGTCGACCATGGCGTACCAGGTGTCGTAGGCGGTGGACCACAGGATGTTGCCGGCATACAGCAGCCAGCCCAGTAGTGGCACCTCGCCCTGCACGGCGGCGAACGCCATCGGGATGCCCCAGCCGAACGACATACCCAGGTAGACCTGCGGCAGATGGGTGTAGCGCTTCAGGTAGGGGTAGCTGGCGGCCAGGAACACGCCGATGAAGCTCAGGCCGATGGTCAGCCCGTTCAGGGTCAGCACCAGGCCGAACGCCACCAGCATCAACACCGCGAACAATGCCAACGCAGCGCGGCCACTGATCGCACCGGTGGCCAGTGGGCGCGCTTTGGTGCGCTCCACGTGCGGGTCGAGCCAGCGGTCGGCATAGTCGTTGATGACGCAACCGGCCGAGCGGGTCAGCCACACGCCGGCGGTGAACACGAACAGCGTCCACAGCGGCGGCAGGCCGCCCGCGGCCAGCCACAACGCCCACCAGGTGGGCCACAGCAGCAGCAGCGTGCCGATCGGGCGATCAGCGCGCATCAGACTCCAGTAATGCCGCCAACGCGGCGTCGCCGGCGACTGCGGCGAAGTGAGGGGGGTATCAGCCATGGCGATAGGATACTCCTGCGCCTCCGGCAGGGCTTTGCCCGTGGGGGGAGATTTGTTCGGCGAAACTGGATAGAATGCCGGTCCCGCACCGCCTCATGGCGCTGCGATGCCCGCCCCGGCACTGGTCGGTGGTGCGGCGGTTCTACAACGCGCCCGTAGCTCAGCCGGATAGAGTAGTGGCTTCCGAAGCCATTGGTCGGGGGTTCGAATCCCTCCGGGCGCGCCATCTTCCCTCTGTCTTCTGCCATCACCCGTCACCACGGTATGGTGCGCTGGTCGTGGATTCATTCGGCTTCCCGATCCTCCATTGACGTTCCGCGCGCTGCCTGCCCGATGATCCGCCTGGGCGTAGGTCAGTTCCGGCACGCCGGTACCCGGTAGATTGATCAGCGCTACCGGGTAGTTGTCCAGCCAGATCGCCCGCTGCTGCGCCTAACTCGTGGTCGAGTAGTCGCCAAGGCACTGCCCTGCTTCGTCATACAGAGTGGTCTGAGTCGCGCCACCCACCGGGGTGCGCAGCGGGCGCTCACCACGGTGGTTGTAGGCGTAACTTTCCAGCACGGCATTGCCCTGCCTCACCGCGCTCATGCGGTTGGCATCGTTGTAGGTGAACACCTTGCTGCCGATGCTGGTGGTGTTGCCTGCCGTGTCATGGTTGCGCGCTTCTCCGTCCACCGCCGTCAGCCGATGGCTGGTCGCCGGATAGGTATAGCTGGCGGTGCCTGCCGAGCGGGTCAGTGCGGTGCAATTGCAGGTGGCGTCATACGCCTAGGTTTCGATCGGCGTGCCGGTCGTGCCGTCCGGGCTGGGCTGGGCTGGGCTGGGCTGGGCTGGGCGTACGTGGTCAGGTGGACAGAGCTTAAGGCAATGATTTCAGACCAATGGAGGAGGGTTTGATCACTGCATAACCCAGATCACGACCAAGGGAATCAGCAATATAAGATATACAAGGGACGAGGCCCAGAACGCCAAGAGTAACAACCTGCGCGCTCCTGATGCGCCGTTGCACACCCGCTTCCATCCGCAGATCGGGTACTTGGTCAAGAAATGATCTCGCTCCAGGATCGCAGGCCTGCCAAGGGAATCCCACAGTTCAGGCGAATTTTTCTTTAACTCCCAAACCAGAAAAATTCGCGCAACGAATGCCATCAACAACGTTGCGATAGCAAGCATGCAAAGGGCTTCGAAAACTGATTCCAATGACATTCGAAGAACTTCCTTGTCGAGTTCCATCGTGACAGGGTAGCGGACTGCTTTACCGAGGTCATCAGTCGCTCGACATCATGGCTACTTTGCGTTCCAGACTGCAGCCACGTTGCCGAAGGCAGAACAACTCCCATCCTTACCCCGCTCTGCAGCTAAGCCACGAGCAGAAGAGCAGTCGAACGACTTTCAATTCATTCGCACTGAACGATGCTGACTCCAGCCTACTTGAATCCCTTACAACCGCGCCTTCTTTCCGCCTCGGCGAAGGGGAGTTTTTCTCTTCCCAATCAGCATCGAAGCAACAATAAACATGGCGCCACCGATGATCCACGCCACCCCAATCATTTTATTGTAATGCTCCTGCCCTACAAGTCGAATAATCGACATGTACAGATCACAGTTCACTCGGCAAGGCCCAGTCCCAACCAATGCGCCGCCGATTACTGCCAGGCCAAACGCTATGGTAACAAGCCCAACCACTACTCCGAATGCTCGCAGAATCATTCAGCTACCTCCGCGACCGCCAGTTTGTTATGGAGTCTCGAACCAGATCAATCAGATCAAGAGGACCCGTCTCGGAATTAGATAGCAGAGGATGCGAGAGATCTGAATAATATGGAGTTAGACACTGACACCCTATTGAATGGACCTGCGCAACGGTGGGATTCGATGGAAAGCCACCCCTCATGACGTCGCCACTTGTGCGCCCCTGGGTATCGCGCACGTAGTCAGCCACACTGGCCGAGTAGTTGCCCAGCCACTGCCCCGCCTCGTCATACAGGGTGATCTGTGCCGTGCCACTGGTCGGGGTACGCAGCACGCGCTCGCCGCGATGGTTGTAGGCGTAGCTTTCCATTACAGCATTGCCTTGTTTCACCGCGCTCATGCGGTTGGCACCCAAATACTTACGGTAAAACGGGAAACAGCTGAAAATCACTACTTACACATTTCTCTCGCTCTGGCGAGAACGGCCGCACTTGCTCGTCTGACCTCGAGCTTCCGTACCAACGCGGAACATTCAGGGAGATTTCCAGTCTCCGCTCCATAGATCACGAGTTCACCAGCCCAATCTACCCCATCCAAGTAGAGCACTGCACAATCACCAGCGACCGTACTAATGCGCATCGCACGAACACTCTCCGCGCTCGTGCCTGGCCCCACTTCACCCTCGCACATCCCACCGTAGTACGAACTACTCAGATCCGCATAAATGGGCTTCAGCTGCAGCTCTCCTAAACGGTCATTCTCGCATCCGCCAAGGGCGAGCACGCAGACGGATGAGAGGGATAACGAGCGCAAAAATAGATCTCCTGCATCGAGACAACCCCTGCACAGCCCCGATTTGCGCTGATTATTTACCATTACCCACCGCCAGAGGGACAGGTGGAATCCCCCCTCCTTCCGGCATGAATCAATAATCTGCACTCTCCATGCGCTCGCAAATGAAATTCCCAATTTCCTCTTCCCGCCTCAAACCCACTTCACATAACAAATCTTCAGAGCGCCCCTGAGCACCCTCCGAAGATCTTGGCAGGCTTCTTATTCAAGCTCACAGCAACCACTCGATGCACCTGCTCCCCACAACTTCCCATTACCCCATACAAGATGAGAATCCCACTGTCATTTACGTAGCCGACAAAATTTCCGCCTCCTGCATCCGAGGCCGCTCTGACGAGATAAATAGTCTCCCCCTCTGCCGGCACTAACCCATTCAACTGTAGAGGCGCGAATTTCTCAGCAGCATCCGATGCGTGAACGATGCTCAAGTTTTGAGCGAGCATCCACTGAGCAATCGAATTTTCACTCTGCGGATTCAAGGTGGCCAAGCGATCACTCCGAAGTGTCGTGGAGTTCCCAGGAATGATCTCATCCGATGAAACATCCACCCAATCTGAACTCCATTCAGCGTGTTTGAACTGACTAGTGCTACAGCCTCCTAGCAATGGAAGAAGGAGCGCAGCCACGCGTAGATTCCCTATCATTTGCACCTCAATCTCTTCTTGATAGCGTCCCGAACCCTATCGTCTGGAACGCCCAGATGCTCTGCCATGATGTTCCCCTCCCACCCCGGAACGGGCTTAGTAGAACGAGAGGGCGCCTGTGACACCACATCGTACATATCAAAACGACCATCGTACTTGAATTTCATCAAATGCCCTGCCTCGTGCGCAGCTGTCCACTCAGTGTTTCCTGCATACCATTTACCGACACTGCCTCCGGTTACAGTCGATACCCCCTTCCCCAGCGGAACCTCAACACGGTTTAACCGCCCTTTCTCCGGCTGGCTAACAGTGACTGTAAATCCGGGCGCAGACCAGGTCGATTCAATTGCATTTATCATTTTACTCAGAGTCTCAGGAGTAGCTCCCTCACCACTGAAACGAATAGGGATGTCGATCTGAACTCCGCCGTCCACACAAGTGCAATTGGCCAGCAGTCCGAGCGGATCAGCTGCCCGCACTGGATCAGCTGATACATAGGAGAAGGTGGACACTCCCCCATCCAACCCAATCGGATCACTCTGCGAATAACGGCCCACCGCCGGGTCGTATTCCCGCTGGTAGTTGTAGAACAACCCACTCGCATCCGTCGCCTGCTGGCCCGGGAATCGCAGAGCCAGCTCGAACACCACACCATCGGCATCCGGGTCGGCACTTGGTATCTGGTTGCCGAACACTTCGCTCTTGTTGTTCCACTCCCAGATCGCGACATTGCGCACCGGGTCGATCACCACGCGCGGTGTGCCCAGATGATCCGGCTGGACGTGGGCCAACTCCGGCACGCCGGTACCCGGCACATTGATCAGCGCCACCGGGTAGTTGTCCAGCCAGATGGCCTGCTGCTGCGCTTGGCCCGTGGCCGAGTAGTTGCCCAGCCACTGTCCTGCCTCGTCGTACAGCGTGATCTGCGCCGCGCCACCGGCCGGGGTGCGCAGCACGCGCTCTCCACGATGGTTGTAGCCATAGGTTTCCAGCACCGCATTGCCCTGCTTCACCGCGTTCATGCGGTTGGCATCGTTGTAGGTGAACGTCTTGCTGCCGATGCTGGTGGTGTTACCCACCGCGTCATGGGTGCGCGCTTCGCCATCCACCGCAGTCAGGCGATGGCTGGTTGCGGGATAGGTGTAGCTGGCGGTGCCTACCGACGTGGTCAGCGCGGTCCGATTACCGGTGGCGTCGTAGGCATAGGTTTCGATCGGCGTGCCGGTCGTGCCGTCCTGGGTCTGGGTCAGGCGGCCCAGCGTGTCGTAGGCGTACTTGGCGAGTACCGTTGAGCCTGTGCCGTTCTTCAGCTCGGTGATCGAACCGACCGGGTCGTAGCCATAGCCCAGCGACAGGCCACCTGCGGCCGGGTCGTGTACCGCCTGCGGGCGATAGTCCAGGTCCAGCGGACGCTGCAGCTGTCGGCCATTGCCATAGGTCCAGCCCGTCGCCGGGCCGAAGGCCGCATAGGTCACGTTGTTCACCACGATCTGGCGTGCCTGGCCGGGCCGGGTCAGGCCGATCTGGCTGATGCGGCCCTGGGTGTCGCGTACGTAGTCGGCCACGCTGCCGTCGGGGTAGGTCAACGCGGTCAGGCGGCCCGACTTGCTATAGGCGTAGCGCAGCGTGCTGGCAACGCCGTTGACGGTCTGTACCTTGCGGGTGACCTGGCCGAAACGGTCATAGCAGTACTGGGTACTGCCATTGGCGTGCAGCACCTGCCCCAGCCGTCCCTTAGCGAAGCGCTCGTCGGCGGCACAGGCGGCAGGCGCCACGTCATAGCTGTAGCCCGCGTCCAGATTGGGATCCGGGTAGGCGATGCCGATCAGGCGGTTGAGTGCATCGTAGTGATAGGTGGCGGTGACGCCACGCGCATCGGTAGCGGTCTTGCGATTGCCGGCCGCGTCCACGGTGTAGCTGCTGGCACTGCTGTCCGGGCTGACTTGCCCGGTCAGATCACCGAAACCGTTATAGGCATAAGTAGTGTGCAGACCCTTCGGGTCGGTGACCTGGGTGACCTGATCCAGCGCGTTGTACTGGCTGCGGATCTCCGCGGCCACGCCGCCGACGTCCTGCAGGGTCTGCGCCAAGCGGTTCAGCGGGTCGTACTGCTGGCTGGTCACGCGCTGCAGTGCGTCGGTGATCGTCTGCGGGTTGCCGTTGGCATCGTAGGCAAAGCCGGTGGCGTGGTTGCCTGCGTCCTTCAATGCGGTCAGCTGACCAAGCGTGTTGAAGGTGCGTGCCAAGGTGCGACGAAGGGTGCCAGCAGCATCCAGCGTGTCCTCCCTGAGGCGGTTGCCGGCGTTGTCCAGCGCATAGTGAATGGTGTTGCCCGCACTGTCCGCGATGTCCGTCAGCCGCTGGGCGGCGTCGTAGAGATAGGTAACGCTGCTGCCGTCAGGCTCGGTGATCTGTTGCACCTGGCCGGTCGGCCAGTAGCTGATCTGGGTTACCCGGTGCTCGGCTGTGGTGGCACCGCGCACGGTGACCGAGGTCGGCCAGCCGCGCGCATGGTAGGTGTAACCAGTGACCACGCCGTTGGCGTCCTTGACCGACAACGGCCGCCCGAACGCGTCGTAGGCCAAGGTCTCGACCGTCTGGCCCAGCGCATTGGTCACGCTGCGCAGGTCGCCCTTGCGATAACTGCAGGCGCCATTGGCCGTGCATCCCGCGTCGTCCGCGGTGTAGTAGGCATAGGTGGAGACATCCGCCACATCACTGCGCGGGCCATCCACGCTTCGCAGCAGTCCCACCAGCGGACACTCCGGCCCTTCGGCCTCACAGTAGGCCTGCGTGGTGACGCGGGTGTCACCGGTCACCATGTCGCGCACGGTAATGGTGGTTGGCTGGAGGCGCGCATTGCGTGTGATGCGGATCTCACGGTTACCGACGGTCTGCTGCACCAGCCGATTGCTGTCCATGGCCACGCGCGTTTCGCTGACGCGCTGGTCCGGAGTACCGGCCGCTTCGGTGGTGGTGGTCACGCTGACAGCACCTGCGGCAGCGTCGCTGGCCTCCGCATAGGCGTAGTTGGTGACGACGCCACGGCGGTCGGTCACCGACTGCAGCCGGCGCCGGAAATCGGTGCCCTCGGGCAGATAGGTGCGGCTTATGCTGCCGTTGCTCTCGGTGATGCCATTGACCTTGCGCGGAAGACCACTGGAGCCGATGGCGGTCAAGGCGTAGGTGCTCTGCTTGCCCAGTGCGTCGGTGACGATGGTGGTTCCTGCCAGGGTGTACTCCAGGCGCACGCCATCAATGCCCACGTCGGCCTGACTGCAGTCGCCGGAGTGACGGCTGCAGGTGACCCGCCCCTTGGCGTCGTAGCCGAACCAGCTGTAGCGCCGGGTGTCTTCGGCGGTCACGCCGGTCAGGTAACCCGGGAAGCGGGTGTCCTCATAGTGATAGGCGCGGCTGGCGCCGTCTGCATAAGTCGCTCTGATCAGTTCGCCGACCGGTGAATAGGCGTAGCTCACCACAGGCTGGCCGGCGACCACCAGCGCAGAAATCAGTGAATCGTCGCCCGACACCAGGTACTGGACATCCACGCGCCGACCGGTCGAATGGGTGATACTGAGCAGGCGGCCGCGGCCGTCGTGTGCATAGGTCAGCGACGTTCCGTCTTCGAAATCGCGGCGCTGCATCAGGCCGGTGGCATCGAACTGAATGCGCTCCCCGGCACGTGAAAGCTGCCAGCTGGCGCCCTGCTGGACAGCACGATCGCCGCTTCCGTCCATGGCTTCGTAGCCTGCTCCCACCTTCTGGAATGCCGTCTGCCCGCCATCGGCGCCGATCAGCCCAACTTTCAGTTCAGGGCTGGGAGGGAAGGTGGCGTCGTCTACGCCTGCGGTAAGCCGCAGATTGTGGGAATGGGTCCAGCCCGTACCCAACGCGCCGCCCGCCGTGCTTGTCAGGGAGTGATAGTGGCGTTGGAAGCTCACCCATCCAATGTTGAAGTCAGGCTCAGGCTGGGATTTGTCGCCAGTGGTCGGGTCGCACGGGTTGCCCACAGGGCACTGCTGCGGCGGCAGCGGCGTGCTGGTATAGGACAGCATGGGCGCCATGTGCGGTTCGTCCTGCTGGGCCAGGGAGCACATCTGCAGGCCCTCATTCCACGTCAGGGACGGACGATTCGGACAAAGCGCCGTTCTGGCCCGGCGCACATGCTCCCACCCCACTATCGACGAGCATTCTTGAGTGCTCTGGTGATAGAAGTTCAAGGTGTAATGGAAATCCTTCTCCTCGTTGGTGACGCTACCGTCGTCGCCCCTGCCAAGTCCAAGGAGCTCCACCCAAGGATCCTCCGTGAGTGAAGTCGCCGGGCACTGCGGGTCGCTGACGCGGGTAGCGAGGATCACGCTACGAATCTGATCTTCGGTTGAGTACTCCTGCCCTGAGTGGGTGTAGACCCAGTCAGTAGTAACGATCTTCTCGGGTCTCACCCGGTAATCGTAGATGACCTTCTTTCCAAGGACGCGTTGGCGTTTGACATGCCAATCGAAGGGTTTGTCCTTTTCGTACTGGGAAAAGAGCGACTTGATGTCCTTCTGCACCGCCGCTTCGGTGGCTCGCGGCTGGCCCATCGACAGGTAGCTCTCCCACTTCTTCTGCACCTCCTGCGCCTGCGCAACCCAGGGAGCCAAGCTCCCCAGCGCGATTATCGCCAGTGCGGCACACGAAATGGTCTTCAGTCGCTCCAACATCCCTGTTCTCCTTCCTGGACGAACACAGCACCGGCGGGAACGAGAACGTGGGGCCAATGCCTCACCACGTCATGTTTCGGATCGTCCCTGTTCCGGAATGCGGGCTGACCGCACGGGGAACGTTATCTCCGATGTGGTTTACACATTCAAGTCAGAAACTGTGGAATAGGTCGGATTTCAGAGTTTTCCGATAATCGAAGGCCATCGTCTGCAGAAGGCCAGCCGAGCATGGCTCGGCTCTACAGGCGACCGCACGCCGCCACAAACAGCAACGCCGGGCATGGCCCGGCGTTGTGTTCAAACCAGTCGAGCATGGCTCGACTCTACACAGAGCAGATCAGTACTTGCCGTCAAACGCAAAAATCGGCTTGCGCTGCTTCCACGCACCAGCGGTGAAGTCCGGGAACTCCAGCGTCTGGAAGCTGTTGGCGATCGACTGCTCGCTCAGCGGGGTGATCGCGCTCCACGTCACTGCGTCGTAGATGTCGATCGGCATCGGCGCCTTGGCCTTCAGCGCTTCCACGAACGCATGGATCACGAACCAGTCCATGCCGCCATGGCCGGCGCTGGCAGCGGTGTCGGCATTCTGCTTCCACAGCGGATGTTCGTATTCGTCCTGGTACTTCTTGAACTCTTCCCACTGGTGCGGTGGGCTGCGGCCTTCGATATGGATTGAATGGTTCACGTCCATCCACAGGCCCTTGGTGCCCTGCACGCGGAAGCCCATCGAGTACGGGCGCGGCAGCGAGGTATCGTGCTGCAGCAGGATGGTCTCGCCGTTCTCGCAGGCCAGCGTGGTGGTCACGATGTCGCCCAGCTTGAACTTCACCTTGGTACTGGGATGCGTGGTGCCGCCACTCTTGGCCACGGTGTATTCGTGCAGGCCGCGCGCCTTGGTCGCGAAGGCGTTGATGTGGGTGAAGCGGTTGCCGCGATTGATGCCGGTGTACATCGCGCACGGGCCGATGCCGTGGCTGGGGTAGAGCTCACCATTGCGCTCCACCGAATGCTCGGTGCGCCAGCGTGCTTCGCTCCAGCCCTTGGGGCCGAATTCCACGCCACTGTCGTAGGGTTGGTTCGGGTCGCCGGAGTTGAACTTCACGCCGCGCAGGTCGTGCTGGTAGCCGGCCTGCAGGTGCACCAGCTCGCCGAACAGGCCCTGGCGCACCATCTGCAGCGCGGCCATCACGTCGCGGCGGTAGCAGACGTTCTCCAGCAGCATGTACGGGGTGCCGGTGCTCAACTGGGTCTTCAACACGTCCCAGTGGTCCTGCAGGGTGATGCCGGCCACCACTTCGCAGCCCACGGCCACGCCAGCCTGCATTGCGGCAATCGCCATCGGCGCGTGGTACTCCCACGGCGTGGCAATGATCACGCCATCGATGCCCTTCTGTTCCAGCAAGCGCTTCCAGGCATTGGTGTCACGGTCCTGGCCATAGGTCTTCGGTGCCGGCTTTCCGGCCTTTCTGACCATCTCCACGGCGCGGCCAAGCATGATCGGCTCGATGTCGCACAGGGCGACCACCTCGACATCGTCGCGGCGCACCAGCTCCTTCAGCAGCACCAGGCCACGCATGCCGGTACCGATCATGGCCAGGCGCACCTTGCGCCCACGTGCCCAGGCCGGGGTCTGCGGCAGCAGGCTGCTGGCGGCGACAGCGGCACTGGCCGCAATGAATTCCCTACGCTTCATGGCAAACATCTCTCCTCTTGGCAGCGTGCCGGCCGCAGCCGCCACGCCAGGTCACGCAAACGGAATTACTTGAACCGGTAACCGACAGTCACACTGTAACCACGACCGAAGATGGTCGCGTAGTCACTGGAGTCACCCAGGAAGCTGTTCGGGTCGTAGAACGGCAGGCGATTGAACAGGTTCTTGACCGTGAAGCTCAGGTTCCACGCATCATCCGGGCGCCAGGTGACGCTCATGTTGGCGGTCCACCACGACGGTGCACCATCGCACTTGCTCTTCTGCAGGGCCAGGTAGCCGCCGGTGCAGGTTTCCTTGTTGTTGCTCTTTTCGTCGATCTGGTCGGTGGCCCACTTGGTACCGCCCACGTAGTTGACGAACATGCTGGTGGTGACCTGCTTGTAGGTCCAGTCGGCATTGAGCGTGGCACGCAGGCGCGGGTTGTTGTAGTAGCCCACCACGTCGCCGTAGTACCAGCCGTTGGCTTCATCCATGTAGAAACGGTTGCGGTTGGCGATGGTGGCAGCCAGGCCGATGTTCAGATTGCCCCAGTCCCCCAGCGAGAAGCGGCTGCGCGCATCGATATCGAAGCCGTCGATCAGGGTCTTGCCACGGTTCTTGTACTGGCCCACCACGCTGGCCACATTGCCGGCGGAGTAGCCCGGCAGCACCGACGGGCAGCTCACGCCGCTGGCTGGGTCGGCACACATCGCCGCCAGCTGCGCCAGGTTGGCGCGGTCGCTGTCGGTGATCGGCGAGCGCGACGAGGAGATGATGTCTTCCATGCGGCGGTAGTCCGGCGCGACGATTTCATTGTCGCGGTAGATGAACCAGTAGTCGGCCGACACCGACAGCCAGGTTGCCGGCTCGTAGACGAAGCCGAGGGTGGCGATCTTCGCCTTCTCCGGCTTCAGGTCCTTGTTCGGCTGGGTCATGCGTGCCACGGTGCGGCTGCAATCGACGTTCAGCATGGTCTTGCCCAGATCGACATCACCCGGCCGCTGCGACTTCAGCAGCAGGTTGGCAATGGCGTTGGTCTCGTTGCAGCGCAGCTCGTCACGGTAGCCGCCCAGCTGCGCGAACACGCCGCCGTTGCCGGATTCGGCCAGGCTCGGTGCACGGAAACCGGTCGAATAGGTGCCGCGCAGCATCAGCTGGTCGAACGCCTGGTACTTGAAGCCGATCTTCGGCGCGACGTTGGCGCTGAAGTTCGGGTACTTGTCCACGCGCACCGCCGCATCCAGTTCCAGCTTGTCGGTGATCGGCGCCACGGTCTCGGCGAACAGCGCGTAGGTGTTGCGCTTGCCATCGAACCAGGAACCACCCTGCTGGGTGATCAGGCCGTTGGCCGCATCGGCGTTGCCCGGGGTATAGAAGGTCTCACGGCTGGCGTTGAAGCCAAACGCGGCGCGCATCTCACCGGCCGGCAGCTGGAACAGCGGGCCTTCGATCTTGCCGTCCAGGGTGTGCAGGCGGGTCCACGACTGGATGTCGAAGGTCGGGAACGCTTCACGGATCAACGCAGCGTTGGCTTCGCTGATTTCGCCGAATTTGTACGCCGGGTGATCGGAGATGATCACGCGGCCGGTACCTGGATCGATCGTGTACGGACCGAAGGCCTTCTCGAAACCCTTGGTGTTGACGTTGATCGTCTGGTACGTGGTGGAGTGGGTACCGGCGCTGGCGAACGCAGTCTCCCAGCTCCAGTCACCCCGGTTGCCACGCGCACCGGCCAGCACGCGGTAGCTCTTGTCGGTGTTGCGCTGGCCGAAGTAGTTCGGGCCAGCATCCTGCAGCAGGTAGTTCAGGCCGACCACACCGCCCATCATCGCCTTCATTTCCGGGCTGGCGTGGTTGTACTCGTTGTTCGGGCCCAGGAACGGGTACAGGAACTGGTTGACGTTGTTGCCGGTGTTGCGCGAGAACCAGCTGGTCGGGTTGCCGGTGGTGGTGCCGTAGGTGCGCGGCGTACCGCCGTTGGCGCGCAGGTCGATGTCGGTGTAGGTCGCCTCGGCGAAGATCTCGGTGCTGTCGCCCACCAGGAAGGTGCCGTTGAGGTAGGCAGTGTTGCGCTCGGACTTGGCGCCGGCATCGATCTCGTTGTTCATCCAGGTTTCCCAGACACAACGCGGACCGGCCGCTTCACTGGTCAGCACGTTCTTGCAGCCCGGCGCAGCTTCCTGCACACGACGGCCGGTGACCGGATCGAAGGCGAAATAGCTGCCCGGGTTGAACTCGCCCGGCCTGCTGCCCACGCCCAGGCGCAGGTTGTTGAGGTAGTTCGGATTGTTGACGTAGTACTGGTCGGGGCGCTTGTCGTAGAAATCGCTCAGCGGGATCGCGTCGCGGCGGTACATGTTCACCGCGCCGTAGATGTTGAAGCGGTTCTCGGTCAGGTCACCGAAGCCGGCGGTGATGCTGGCCTGGCGCTCGCCGTAGGAATCGATGCGTGAGGAGGTGTCGTTGGTGAAGCTGACCTCGGCACCCTGGAAGTTGCGCTTGGTGATCACGTTGATCACGCCGGCCACTGCGTCGGTGCCGTACACCGCCGAGGCGCCGTCGGTCAGCACTTCCATGCGCTCGATGGCTGCAGCCGGGATCGCATCGATGTTGACGAACTGGGTCTGGAAGCCGGCCGGTGCGCCGTAGTACGACAGGCGACGGCCGTTCAGCAGCACCAGCGTGCCCTGGGCACCCAGGCCGCGCAGATTGGCCTGCGAAGCACCGTCGGAACCGGTGAACAGCGAGCGCGCATCCTGCTGCGCCGGGCGTGCGGCCGGCAGGTTGTCGAGCACCTGCAGCAGCGTGCGTGCACCCATGTTCTGGATGTCCTGCTTGCTGATCACCTGCACCGGCGAGGCGGTTTCAACGTCGGTGCGGCGGATGTTGGAGCCGGTGACCTCGATGCGGGCCAGGTCGGTGGCCTTGTCCTTGCTCTCCTGGGCGAAGGCAGGAACGGCGACCGACAGCAGCACGCCGGCGATGGCCAGCGTCAGCGGAGCGATCGAACGACAGGGGGGGCGGTGGTGGCGGGCGGGCAACATCGGGGTTCTCTCCTGGCAGGGGTGCGGCGCAAAAAGTGAGCGCGTGGGCGTTCGGCGGGCAAAACGCTCCCGGGCCACGGCCATGAGGGCCGTAGTCGGAATGGGCGGGGGGAGGAGCGGTGTTACGTAGGGGTCATGGGGCGACGATGCTGGCGGAGTCGCCCTCCTGGCCGATCAGCACGGCGTTGGCCCAGTTGGCACAGACCTGGGCGGGTTGGCTGCCCTGGGCACCCAGCGTGCGCAGGCTCAGGGTGGAAAGGCCACGGATGTCCAGCTCCGGCTTGACCACGCCGGGCGCCTTCACCAGGCCGCTGTCGTACAGCAGGCGGTTGTCACCCCAGACCTGGAACTGCAGGCCACCGGCAGTGCGGCAGGCGTCGTCGATGCCGAGGTCGGCACGCAGCAGGTGCCAGCCTCCCTGCAGGCGCAGGTCGATACGGCTGTTGGCGCTGACGCCCAGGCCACGGCGGAACTGCAGGCCGTTCATACGCATGCCGGCGTCGCCACGGAACGACTGGTCGGTGCGTACCTGGCTGGCCAGCGCGGCCGGCACCGGCAGCTCGGAGAGATAGCGCTGCCGGGCCGGTCGCTCCGGTTCCTGGTGTTCAAGAATGTGGAAGGTGGACAAGGCGATCGGGCCGACATCGCGCGGCTGCAATGCATCGAAGGCGCGGGCGCTGCCCTGTGCGGCGGTCACCATCGGGTCGGTGCTGCTGGCGCCGTCGCCTTCGGGGTTCTGCACGCTCAGCACGCGGAAACGCAGCAGGCGGCCGGCGTGGGCCGGGAAGTCGATGCGCTGCACGCCTTCCTTCAGCTGCAGGCGGCCGCGGGCGATCGGCTCGCCCCACTCGCCATTGCTGTCGCCCAGGTACACCTCGTAGTCGCGTACCTGGCCGTGCTTCCAGTTCTTGTCGTTGCGCGGCGCGATGTCGATGCCGTCGATCATCCTGCGCTCGCCGAAGCCGATCACCCACTCGTGCGCACCGGTGCGGACGGCCTGGTTGCGCACGCTGCGGAACCAGGTGCCCGGATCATCATCGAAGGCATTCTCCAGCGCATGGCCGGGTTCTTCGGCCGGGCGATTGACCACCAGCAGGCTGTCGGCCGGCAGTTCGCGGCCCAGCACCGGTGCGGC
This sequence comes from Stenotrophomonas mexicanensis, assembly GCF_032911605.1. NCBI lineage: Bacteria > Pseudomonadati > Pseudomonadota > Gammaproteobacteria > Lysobacterales > Lysobacteraceae > Stenotrophomonas > Stenotrophomonas mexicanensis. The sequence goes on along the minus strand of NZ_JAWJTG010000005.1, from coordinate 47,042 downwards.
CGGATAGGTATCGTCGGCGGCTGCAGCAGCCACGGCAAAATCCAGCTGCAGCTGCAGCGGTTGGCGGATGTCCTGCGCGGCGGTGCGCACATGCACGGTGCCGCGGCGTTCACTGGCATCGAAGTACCAGCCCTCGCTGGCGCCGTTGAAGGCGGCGGCATCGGCCAGTACCGGCAGCGCGCGACCACCGGCCTGCACCGCACGCGGCGCCTGGCGGCTGAGCACGCGCAGGCCATAGCGACGCTGCGCCAGCTGGCCGTTGTACTGGCCCTGCACGGCATCAATCTGCACCTGCACCGGGCCACTGCCCTGCGCCGGCGCCTGCACGCGGATCTGCTGCGTGCTCGATTCGCCCTGCTGGTAGCGGCGGGTGTTGCCGTCGTCTTCGTACAGCGTGTACTGCGACTCGCCCTGCGGGTACAGGTCGAACGTCACTTCATCGAGAGGCTTCTCGCCATCGAACAGCATCGACGGGTACATCGGCAGGATCGCACCGGCACGCACGAACACCGGCAGCGTGGCCAGGTCCACCTGGCGGTCGAGCTGGCGGCCATCGGCGGCGGCCTGCACGCGGCGGCCATCCCAGTAGTCGATCCAGCCGCCGGCCGGCAGATGGATGTCGCGGCGCCAGCCACGGCTGGCGGCCTGGCTGCGGTACACCGGCGCCACCAGCAGGTCGCGGCCGAGCAGGAACTGGTACTTGTAGGTTTCATCCTGCGCATGCGGATCGCGCGGGTTGTCCCACATCAGGCCACGCACCGGCGGTGCGCCGGTCTGCGCAGCCTCGTGCACCAGCCCGTACATGTACGGGGTCAGGCGCATCTTCAACTTCAGGTAATCGCGGTTGATGCTGCGGTAGGGCTCGTCGTACCACCACGGGTGCTTGCGCGCGTTCGACGACCAGCCGCTCATGCCCATCAGCACCGGGGTGAACGCCTTCCACTGCAGGTCGCGGGTGAAGGTCTCGGCGCTGCCGCCGAAGATCGCATCGACGTCGCCACTGGCGTAGGCCATGCCGGACAGGCCCGAACCGACCAGGGTCGGTACGTGCCAGCGGATGTAGTCCCAGCTGCTGCTCTGGTCGCCGGTCCATGCCACCGCATAGCGCTGGATGCCGGCCCAGCCCATCACCGTCCACAGGAACGGGCGCGAATCGGAATTGTCGAGGATGCCGTTGAAGGCCTGGCGGTTGGCGTCCATCGCGAACTGGTAGCCCTTGCCGGTCCAGGCCACGTCCAGCTTCTGCACGCGGCTGCCGGCCTTGCCCACTTCCCAGGCGATCTTGTCGACGCCGTTCTCCGTCCACAGACCGGTGCGGAAACCGTACTTGGCCAAGCCCTTCACCGTTTCCGGCAACTGCTTGTAACCGCAGCCGTAACCATCATTGGGCAGGATCCAGCCACCGGGCATGTCGTGGGCGCGGTACTGCTTGGCCACGCTGTCGATCACATCCGGGGTGGTGCCGGTCGGGCCGTCGCTCCAGCCTTCGGGCACGGTGCCGGGCTTCTTGCTGTTGTCGCCGTCGTTGTAGCAATCGGCATCGCCGTAGGACAGCGCCCAGCGCGCGACCATGTTCGGGCGGCCGGTCAGCTGGGTGTAGCGCTCGATCAGCTTCGGCAGATCGGCGCCGACGAAGTAGTACGCATCGAAGCGGTCTTCGCGGTGCAGCAGCGTGGCCTGGTCAGCCTCGCGCAGGTCGTAGCTGCCATCGCTCCACGTGTTGCGCAGCATGCCCCAGCCGCGGCTGCTCAGCAGCATCGGTGCCGGGCTGGGGCGGTCGCCCTCTTCCCAGCCGCCGGAATAGGACACTTCCAGCTCGCGGCCCTTGAACTGGTAACGGCCATTCTGCTGGCCACCACCGTAGTAGCCTTCATCGGCCTGCGAGGACAGCACCTGCACGCTCTGCGTGGCATCCAGGTCCAGCGGCTGCAGTTCCTGCCACAGCGTGGTGGGCTGACCGTTGTCCAAGCGCTCCAGGCGCAGGCGCAGCGGTTGCCGCTGCACATGCAGCACCAGCGCATCGGTGCGTACGCGGATTTCCTGCGCGTCTTCTTCCAGCTGCGCCTGCACGTTCGCCTTGGGCTGCGGCAGCACGATCGGCGCGGCCTTGTCGCCTGCACCGGTGAGCTTGCCGTTGCGGCCGGCCTGCACGCGGATGATGTCGGTGGCCGGCAGTTCGATGCGGATGCGCGCGCCCTTGTCGGTCTGCAGATCCCAGCCCTGCACGCCGTCGCGGCTGGCGCTGGCGCTGACCGAACGCAGGTTGCCGACGGGCTCGGCCCGGGCCGGCATGGACGCCAGCATCAATGCCGGCAACAGGGCCAGCATCAGCGGCGAGCGACGAACGCAGATTTCCACGCGGACTCCCAACCCGTTCACCGGGCGTTTCGAAAGCGATTGGGCCGACTCTAGGGCAGCGATTCGAAAGATGTCAACAAATTGAAAGGAAAAAGGAAGATATATTCCATTGAAACGAAAGTTGTTGCGCCGCAACACTTTGTGTAAGCGCTTGCAGGCGCCTGTTAAGTATTGTGCGATACGGCATTCGGCTCGTTCTTTCGTTTTTCGGAGCACTCCACGGCGGGAAAAGTCATCCCCCCATTTTCTTTCTTTTTACTTTCGCTATTTGACATTTCGAAAGAAAACACAGATGGTGCGCTGGCCCAACTGGAACCTCCGAATGGACGTCACCCTGCTTTCCGATGTGTCCGCCTGGCAGCGCCTTGGCGGAGCCGATACCGCTACCGAAATCGCCCAGCAGCCTGCGCTGTGGGACGCCCTCGCACAGGACCTGTCGCGTGCCCGCGACCGCCTGCAGGCCTTCCTCGGCGACAGCCTCAACGATCCCAACCAGCGCGTGCTGTTCACCGGCGCCGGCAGCTCCGGTTTCATTGCCGAAATGGTGGCCGATGCCATCAACGCGCAATGGCCGGCCGATGTGCGCGTGGTGCATACCACCAGCCTGCTGACCCACCCGGCGCTGTACCTGCAGCGCGAGCGCCCGACCCTGCTGGTCTCGTTCGGCCGCAGCGGCTCCAGCCCGGAAAGCGTGGCGGCGGTGGACCGCGTGCGCAGCGACGTGGATGACGCGCGCTTCCTCGACATCACCTGCAATGCCGATGGCGAACTGGCCCGTCGTGGCGCCGGCCGTGCCGATACCTGCACCCTGCTGATGCCGTCGGCCAGCTGCGACCGCGCCTTCGCCATGACCAGCAGCCTGACCTGCATGCTGCTGGCCGCACTGACCGTGTTCGACCGCTCGCCGTGGGATGCGCGTGTGGCGCGCCTGAAGCAGATCGCCGCGCTGGCCCGCGAAGGCCAGGCGCAGTGGGATGCACCGGTGGCGGCGCTGGCACAGCGCCCGTTCAACCGCATCATCTACCTCGGCAGCGGCCCGCTGGAAGCGCTGGCACGCGAGTGCGCGCTGAAGGTGCTGGAACTGACCGCCGGCCGCGTGCTGGCGCTGGCCAACACCCCGCTGGGCTTCCGTCATGGTCCGAAGTCGACGCTGGATGGCAACACCCTGGTGGTGGTGCTGCGCAGCGTGCAGCCACTGGCGCGCCGCTACGAACAGGACCTGCTGGAAGAACTGCGCCGCGATGGCGTGGCCGGCCAGGTGCTGGCAATCGGCCCGCATTCGGACATCGGCGCCGACGACGAGTACACCCTCACCGTACCGGCACTGGATGATCCCTGGCTGGCACCGGTGTGGCTGGGCTTCGCGCAGCTGTTCGCGCTGCAGCGCTCGGCTGCGCTGGGCCTGACCCCGGACAACCCGTTCCCGGATGGCACCGTCAACCGCGTCGTCAAGGGCGTCACCATCCACCATGGCTGAGCTGATCGCCCACGCCTGCTACGGCATCGACATCGGCGGCACCAAGATCGAGCTGGTGGCGTGCGATGCGGCGATGCAGGTCACCTGGCGCCGCCGCGTGGCCACGCCGCAGGGCGACTACGACGGTTTCCTGCAGGCGGTGGTGACCCTGGTCGCCGAGGCCGATGCCGCGCTGGGCCGCAGTGATGCGGCGATCGGCATCGCCCTGCCCGGCGTGCGCGACCGCCGCAGCGGCCGCCAGCTCAGCGCGAACGTGCCGGCGTTGACCGGCCACAGCGTGGCGGCCGACCTGCAGGCGCGCCTGCAGCGGCCGCTGCATTTCGGTAACGACCTGCAGTGTTTTGCCCTGTCGGAAGCACACGGCGGTGCCGCCGACGGCTATCCCAGCATGTTCGGCGCCATCCTCGGCACAGGCGCGGGTGGTGGCTTCTGCCTGCACGGCCGCCTGCTGTCCGGTTTCAACGGGCTGGCCGGCGAATGGGGCCACTGGAGCGTGCCCGGTCATCTGCTGCAGCGCCACGGCCTGTCGCTGATCGACTGCGCCTGCGGCCTGCAGGGCTGCGTGGAGCGCTATGTGTCCGGCAGTGGCGTGGCGATGATCGAGCGTCACCTCGGTGGCAGCGCCGCCGACGCCAGCGCGGTGATCGCGCTGGCCGAAGCCGGCGATGCGCGCGCGCGCAAGGCGCTGGACATCCATCGCGACCTGCTCGGCCACAGCCTGGCGGCGCTGGTGCTGGCGCTGGACCCGCACGTGATCGTGCTCGGCGGCGGCCTTTCGCAGTACGCGCCGCTGTACGAGCACCTGCCCGCCGCCATCGCCGCCCATCTGTTCAAGGGTGTGCAGGTGCCACCGATCGTGCCGCCACGCTTCGGCGATGCCGGTGGCGCACGTGGTGCTGCCCTGCTCGCCTGCCAACCCTCGTTTTCCTGATGTCCGGAGCCTGACCATGTCCCCGTTGCAGACCCTGCTTGCCTCCCACCGCGCCGGTGCCAACGTCGGCCTGTACAGCGTCTGCTGCAGCAACGAGCAGGTGCTGCGCGCGGCCATGCACGTGGCGCTGGCACACGGCACCGTGCTGCTGATCGAGGCCACCTCCAACCAGGTCGACCAGTTCGGCGGCTACACCGGCATGACCCCGCCGCAGTACCGCGATTACGTGGGCACGCTGGCCGATGAGGAAGGCTTCCCGCGAGAACGGCTGATCCTGGGCGGTGACCACCTCGGCCCGAATGCCTGGCAGAAGCGCCCGGCCGCCGAAGCGATGACCCACGCGCGCGTGCTGATCGAGGCCTACGTCGCCGCCGGCTTCCACAAGATCCACCTGGACTGCAGCATGTCCTGCGCCGATGACCCGGTGCCGCTGCCCGATGCCATCGTCGCCGCGCGTTCGGCCGAGCTGGCCGAGATCGCCGAGCGCACCGCCGCCGAGCACAGCCTGCCGCCGCCGGTCTACGTGATCGGTACCGAAGTGCCGATTCCCGGTGGCGAAGCCTCGCTGGCCGAAGGCCTGCAGGTGACCACGCCGGCCGCCGCCGCGCAGACCCTGGCCATCCACCAGCAGGCGTTCGACACGCCGCAGCTGCGCGATGCGTGGCAGCGCGTGATCGCGATGGTGGTGCAGCCGGGCGTGGACTTCGACCACAGCAGCGTGCACGAGTACGACGCGGCCGCCGCCAGCACGCTGGCTGATTTCCTGGAACAGCAACCGCGCATCGTGTTCGAGGCGCACTCCACCGATTACCAGCGCGAGAGTGGCCTGCACGCGCTGGTGCGCGACCACTTCGCCATCCTCAAGGTCGGCCCGGCGGCGACCTTCGCCTATCGCGAGGCGCTGTTCGCGCTGGCCGCGATCGAGGCCGAACTGCTGCCAGCCGCGCAGTGCTCGCGCCTGCCGCAGGTGCTGGACGAGGTGATGGTGGCGCAGCCGAAGTACTGGCAGTCCTATTACCAGGGCGATGAGGCGGCGCTGCGCCTGCTGCGCAGTTACTCCTTCAGCGACCGCTGCCGCTACTACTGGGGCGAGCCCGCGCTGGTACAGGCGGTGCAGACCCTGTTCGCCAACCTGGAGCAGCATGCGCCGCCGCTGGTGCTGCTCAGCCAGTACCTGCCGGAGCAGTACCGCGCCGTGCGCGAGGGCCGTCTGGCCAACACCCCCACCGCCCTGGTGCAGCACCGTATCGGCCTGTGCCTGGGCGAATACGCCCGCGCCTGCAGCGCCAACCAGGCCGGCCCCCGCGCGCAGAACGCAGGTTCGGCTGCCGCCGATCTTGCGAACGGCTAATCTCTACCTTTTCCCGCGAAACCGAGAATGGCCATGCGCAACACCCGCTCCCGCCGGCAACAGATCCTGCAGCTGCTGATCGAGCACGGCTCGGTGCAGGTGGCCGATCTGGTCGAGCGCTTTGGCGTGTCGGCGGTGACCATCCGTGCCGACCTGACCCACTTCGAGTCGCAGGGCCTGGCCAACCGCACCCACGGCGGCGCCACCCTGGTGCGCACGCCTCCACAGGAACAGGACATCCACGAGAAGGACGCGCTGAACCTGCCGCTGAAGGAATCGATCGGTGCGCGCGCCGCACGCCTGGTGCAGCCTGGTGACAACATCATCATCGACTCCGGCTCGACCACGATGACCTTGGCCCGCCACCTGCGCGCGCATCGCGATGTAACGGTGATGACCAACGGCCTGAACATCGCCTGGGAGCTGGCCAATGCGGCGGGCATTACCGTACTGCTGACCGGTGGTCTGCTGCGCCAGCAGTCGCTTTCGCTGCAGGGCAGCCAGGCCGAAGCCAGCCTCAACTCGTACAGCTTCGACACCCTGTTCCTGGGCGTGGATGGCCTGGACCTGCAGTTCGGCCTGACCACCCACGACGAAGCCGAAGCCCGCCTCAACCATCGCATGGTCGAGCGCGCACGCCGCATCGTGGTGCTGACCGACGCCTCCAAGTTCGGCCGCGTCAGCCTGCACCGCATCGCTCTGCTGGATCAGATCCACGCCATCATCACCGACGCCGGCATCGACGATGCGACCCGTGAGGGGCTGCAGCGGCTGGGCATCGAAGTGATCATCGCCGAGCCCACCGCATGACCGACACCCGCACCCTGCATGGCCGCATCCTCACCCCGCTGGGCTGGCGACGCGGCCACGTCCACTTCGATTCGCAGGTGCGCCAGCTGCAGGTGGACGACCACAGCGGTGCCGATGATCTGCAGCTGCCGGTGATCCTGCCCGGCTTCATCGACCTGCATGTGCATGGCGCCGCCGGCGTGGACCTGATGCAGGGTGGCGACGTGGCCCGCACCATCGCCCGCACCCATCTGCGCTTCGGCACCACCACGCTGCTGGCAACCACCATGACCGCCGGGCTGGACGAGATCGAGCACGCGCTGCAGGGTGTGGCCGCCACCATGGCGGCACCCGACGCCGAAGCCGCCTGCATTGCCGGCGTGCATCTGGAAGGTCCGTTCATCAGCCCGCAGCGTCTTGGCGCGCAGCCGAACCGCACGATCGAGGCGACGCTGGCACTGGTGCAGCAGCTGCATGCGCTGGCACCGATCCGGGTGATGACGCTGGCTCCGGAGATCGGCGAGCACACCGCGTTGATTCCCGCGCTTTCGGCAATGGGCATCCGCGTGCAGCTTGGTCACAGTGCTGGCACCTACGAGGAAGGCGTGGCCGCGCTGCAGGCCGGTGCCTCCGGCTTCACCCATCTGTTCAACGGCATGACCGGCGTCGATCACTATCGCCCCGGCATTGCGGCGGCGGCGCTGGCACATGCGCAGTACGCCGAGATCATTCCCGACCTGCAGCACATTCACCCCGGCGTGATCCGCCTGGCCGCGCGCGCGATTCCGCGCCTGTACGCGGTGACCGACGCCACCGCCGCCACCGGCATGCCCGATGGCGAGTACGCCCTGGGCGAACAGCGCGTGCACAAGTGCGGCGGCTGCGTGCGCCTGGCCACCGGTTCGCTGGCCGGCAGCGCACTGACCATGGACCAGGCGCTGCGCAATCTGGTGCATGTGGGCCTGGACCTGGCCGATGCCTCGCAACGTGTTTCCACCTTCCCCGCCGCGTATCTCGGCCTGGACGATCGCGGCCGCATCGCGCCCGACGCCCGCGCCGACCTGGTGGTGCTGGATGCCGAACTGCGCCTGCAGCAGGTGGTGGTTGGTGGGCGCGTAGTTGATTTGACCTGACGCACGCGATGCGGCCCGGACGCCGCGCGGGCTCCCTGTAGAGCCGAGCCATGCTCGGCTCACCGCGCGAAGCGCGGCATGGAGAACCTCGATATCGGAACGGAAAGCAGCCGAGCATGGCTCGGCTCTACATGAAGCGCGCAAGCGCAATGCATCAGCCACGCACCATCCCCGTTATTCCAGGAATACGCCGATGACCGCAGCCGCCGCACCTGCCGTACCCGTTTCCACCGCCTCGCGTTGGCCCGTACGCTACCTGCTCTTCATCGGCGGCCTCGGTGGCCTGCTGTACGGCATCGACATCGGCATCATCGCCGGTGCCCTGCCCTATCTTGAAGCGACCGCCAGTCACGCCTGGCAGCTCAGCAGCCAGCAGCTCGGCTTCGTCGTGGCGGCGGTGCTGCTGGGCAGCGTGCTGTCCTCGCTGTTCGCCGGCATGGTCGCCGACCTGATCGGCCGCCGCGGCGCGATGCTGCTGGCCGGCCTGCTGTTCACCGCCTCGATTCCGATCATGGCGCTGGCCTCGGGCTACACGCCGTTGCTGCTCGGCCGGCTGCTGCAGGGCATCAGTGGCGGCCTGATCGGCGTGGTGATTCCGCTGTACCTGGCCGAAGTGCTCAGCCCCGAGCGACGCGGGCGCGGCGCGGCCATGTTCCAGCTGCTGCTGACCGTTGGCCTGGTGCTGGCTGCCCTGATCGGCCTCTACCACGCCCACGCCGTGGATGCCGCCGCCGAAGCCGTGCGCTCACTGCCGGTCGCGCAGCAGGCGCAGGAGCTGTTTGCGGTGAAGGACCACGCCTGGCGCACCATCTTCTGGACCTGCCTGGCGCCGGGCCTGCTGTTCTGCGCCGGCATCTTCTGGTTGTCCGAATCGCCGCGCTGGCTGGTGCGTCGCGGCCGCATCGATGATGCGCGCCGCAGCCTGCAGCGCGTGCTGCCCGCTTCGGAGGTGGAGCCGACGCTTGCACAGATCCAGGCACCGGAATCGAGCAGCGGCAGCGGCAAGCGCGACCCGCTGCTCAGCCGCCGCTACGTGGTGCCGTTCCTGCTCGCCTGCGTAGTGCTGGCCTGCACCCAGGCCACCGGCATCAACTCGGTGCTGGCCTACGCGGTGAACATTCTCAACCAGGCCGGCCTGTCCGGCTCGGTGGCCAATGGCGCCGACGTGGCGATCAAGCTGCTCAATGCGGTGATGACCGTGGTCGCGCTGCTGCTGGTCGACCGCAAGGGCCGCAAGTTCCTGCTTATGCTCGGCAGTGGCGGCATCTGCGTGGCCCTGCTGGCCGCCGCCACCCTCTTCTTCCAGGCCGAACGCGGCCGCACCGACGTGCAGCCGCAGCTGCAGGCGGCAGTCAGCGGCGACGGCCTGCAGCTGGTGCTGGATGATGCGCAATGGCAGCGCCTCGGCGCTGGCATCGACAGCCAGGGCCGACCGATGCAGCTGACCGTGTCGTATGCCTACGGCGACTTCACCAATGTGCGCGCCCTGCGCAGCGACAACCTGACCGACCGCGAGCTGCGCATCGAGCGTGCCGGCACCGTGCAGCCGGACAGCGTGATCGGCGCGTTCTTCCGCAAACTGCACCTGAATCCGTTCGCCGACCCGGCCAAGGCCGCGCAGGCTCCGCTGCGCATCGAGCAGGCGCGCATCGGCCCGGTGCCGCCACCGGCGCACGGCTGGGCCGTGGCCGCCTGCATCCTAGTGTTCGTCGCGTTCTTCGCGGTCGGGCCCGGCGTCTGCGTGTGGCTCGCGCTGTCCGAGCTGATGCCGAACCGCATCCGCTCCAACGGCATGAGCATCGCGCTGCTGATCAACCAGTTCGTGTCCACCACTATCGCCGCGATCTTCCTGCCCACGGTGGGGCACTACGGCTACGCCAGCATGTTCGTGTTCTGGGCGGCGTGCACCTTCGTGTTCTTCCTGGTAGCCGCGTTCTGGCTGCCGGAGACCAAGGGCAAGTCGCTGGAAGAGATCGAGGCCCGCTTCGCCCGGTAGCGGTCGACTTTGGTCGACCTCCGCGCGCAGCGCGGGTTCATGGCGCGCCCGTCATTCGCCAGTGATGTGCTTCGCCAGCTCCCGCGCTTCGGCAACGCTGGACAAGCCGCTCAGCATCATCGATTCGCCGAACGGCCCCTGCACCGTCGCCACCATCAGCACGCGGCCATCCACGCTGATCGCCGCACGCTGGCCCACCAGTGCCGCGGTGCCATCGTGGATGCGCTGATGCGCCTCCGGCCGATAGCGGATCTGCAGGCCCGGCTGCTTGCCTTCATCCAGCACATAGCGCACATCGGCAATGTCGGCACTGCCGGCAATCGGCGGCTCGCGCAGGGCCAAGGTCTCGCCCTGCCACTGCGCCGGCGTACCTTTGCCCGCCGCATCGACCGCACTCAGGCGCACGTCCACGCCGGGGCGTGGCGCATGATCCTTACCTGCCAACGCACCGGGTGTAGCGCCCGGCATGCATCCGGTCAGGGTCAACGCCATGCCCAGCAACAGGGGAAGCGCAGCCCTCACTTCAGCTTCCGCAGCTTGAACGCCACCAGCACCTGCAACAGCCCGTACAGCAGGCTGCCGATGCCGATCCACAGCGTGGTCACCGCAACGCCTGCATACGGATTGGCCGCGAACAGCAGGCCCAGCACCACCGCCAGCACGCCACTGAGGATCAGCAGCCACTCACCCTGGATCTGCTTGCGCACGCGGATCGCGAACACGATGCGATAGATGCCGGCCACCAGCAGCCACGCTGCCAGGAACAGCACCAGCACGCTGGCGGTGGCCAGCGGATTGATCACCGCCAGGATGCCGAAACCCAGCGAGGCGATGGCATACAGCGCCAGCCAGCCACGCGAGGCACCGCTGCCGCCGCTGACCAGTGCGAACAGGCTGATGACACCTTCAACGATGGCCATCACGCCCAGTGTCCACGCCAGCGCCATCGCTGCGGACAACGGCCAGCCGATGGCAACGATGCCGAAACCCAGTGCGACGAGCCCGTACAGCAGCAGTATCCACCAGCTGCGCCCAACCGCCGACAACAGGGGAGACAAGGGGGAATTCATGGCCACTCCTTCGATCCGGAACCGGGCTCATCCTAGCCCCTGGGGATGAAGAGGGCGATCACGGCGCCCGCGCACAGACCCATACCCGCACCTCGTCCGCTCCCACCCACCGCAGCGTCTCCGCCACCTCCATCACCGTGCTGCCGGTGGTCATCACATCGTCCACCACTGTCAGTCGCGGCGGCACCGGACCACGTACATCGAACGCATCGAACAGGTTTTCCCTGCGCTGTTCGGCCGTACGCTCAGACTGCGGCGCGGTATGCCGCCGTCGGTACAGCCCCTGCCAGACCGGCATCGGCAGCAGGCGGCACAGTTCTGCCGCCTGGTTGTAGCCGCGCTGGCGCAGGCGGCGCCGGTGCAGCGGTACCGGCACCAGCGGTAGGCATGACCACGGCGGCGGTGCGCGCTGCATCAACTGCGCCAGCAGGCGACCGGCCGCCAGATCCTGATGGAACTTGTAGCGCACCAGCAGCTGGTCGACCGGCGGCAGGTACAACAAGCTGGCATGGGTAGCGGCCTGCGGTGGCGCTTCCTCGCGGCAGCTGCCGCAGACGATCAGGGCGTTGTCCGGCAACGGCAATGCGCAGCGCAGGCAGGCGCGGCCGGCCCAGGGCAGTCCGTCCAGGCAGGCATCACAGAGATCGAGTGCATCGTGACCTGGGTCACCGCAGACCAGGCAACGAAGCGGTAGCAGCACGCGAAGTGCGGCCTGCACGTGGCGGACTGGGTTGAAGAAGGCAGACATGCACTTCAGCATGTCGCCGCCCTCAGCGGGTTGCTATCGGGGGTGCCCTCAACGACCCGTAGGCATTTTCATCGCCCGCCTCCTGCCCCGATCACTTCACCGCGTTGGTGCAGGCTTCGCGTCCACCCGGGTGCGATACACCATGTACGGCGTCTGCCGGTGATCCACGCCACCATTGAATCCGGCCTGCCGATGCAGCTGGTTGGCGGTGAAGTACAGATAGCCATCGGGGCCCATCGACAAGGTATCGGGCCACAGGATGCGTGGATCGTGCACCACGGTCGTCCAGCGCCCTTGCGCATCACGGGCATGGATGGCGTTGTGCTCGTAGTCGCTGGCATACAACCGGCCGTTGGCGTCCATCTCCATGCCATCGGACGCGCCCTTGTCGCCTAGGTCGACCACGGCTGCCGCCAGCGCCGCTTCACTTACGTTGGGATCGCGCAGCAAGGCGGTCGGCACGCTGTACAGATGCCGGCTGGACAGCGGGGTGTAGAACAGCGTGCTGCCATCGGGCGACAACGCAATGCCATCGGCAGCCACGGTAAACGGCTGCGTCGTTCCATCGGCGTTACGCAGCCGCATCTGCTGTCCTTCCACGATCGGTATGAATGCCGGATCGGCCGATGTGGACACATGACCGATCAGGCGCTTGGACGCGGCGCCGGAAGCGAGGTCAATCACGATGATGCCGCCGATGCCGCTCAGCGACGAGTCGGTCACGTAGGCGACGCCCTCGCGGCCGACACGGAAATCGAAGCGCACATCGTTGACGTAGGTGCGCGCGTCGATGACGTTGGCCGGGAACACCAGCGTTCTGGCCACGGTATTGGTGGCCAGATCGATCGCCACCAGCTTGGCGCCGCCGGCCTGTGGTGCAGAGAACCCGGGCGCGGCGGTGTCCAGCACCCACAACCGACCCTGGCCATCGGCCACCACACTCTGCACGCTGATGAAGTGGGCCGCCGGATCGGGACCGTCCTTGCGGTTGATGCGCGCATCCGGATAGGGCACGGCGCGGCCTTCGCGCCATTCGGCCACGCTGTAAGGCACCTCATCCCCCCAGCGCGGAAAGTTGACAAAGATCCTCCCGGTCTCGGACACCGCCACGCTGGTGGGCATGGCGCCCTCGAAACGCGCCACCGGCTCGATGATGCCGATGCTGCGTTCGCTGGGCAGCACAGGCGTGCCTGCCAGCGCCAGCGCGGGGGAACTGGCCAGGGCCAGCACGGCAGCCGCCACGCGGCGGATACGGCAGTTGATCATGGTTGCTCTCGATTCAGGTCCGGGTGCAGCCCCGGCGTGGGTGCATCTTCAGCAGCGCACCTGGCATCGGGTAGACGGTGCAACGGGAAATCAGCTTCACTGCGAAAGTGAAGATTGCGGCCTGATTGATCCTGTCGATCAAGGTAATCAGCGATGCCTATCAGCTGACTCTGCTTGCGGCACCATCAACAACTCCGCCAGCCCGCGATAGATCGGCACCCGGCACACCAGCCCGGACACGCCACGTGCGACCAGCACCGTGGCCAGGATCGGCAGCAGCAGATCGCCGCTGTCGGTCAGCTCCAGCGAGATCACCGCCGAGGTCAGCGGTGCCTGGGTGACGCCGGTCAGATAGGCACACATGCCCAGCAGCACGAACGCACGCGGATCCACACCCGGCATCAGCACCGCCAGGTTGTGGCCGAGGCCGGCACCGACCGCCAGCGCCGGCGAGAACAGGCCGCCGGGGATGCCCGCCACATAGGACGCCAGATTCGCCAGCAGCTTCATCAGACCGAATTCATGGCCGACCATCGCCTGCCCCTGCACCAGGCTGCGCGCCTGCTCGTAGCCGGTGCCGAACGCGCCTTCGCCGAAGACCAGGGCGAGCAGTACCACCACCAGGCCGCAGCCTGCGGCCAACAGAACCGGATGCCGCTGCCGCAGTTGCCCGAGCCAACGCGGGCGGCCCGCCGCACTCGCCAGCACCGCACGCGCGAACAGGCCTCCCAGCAACCCGGCCACCACGCCACACAGCAGGATCGCCAGCCAACCCTGGCCCAGCGGCAGCCGCGCGCTTACATGGCCAAAGTAGGTGTAGTTGCCCAGCAGTCCGAGCGATACCACGCCGCCGACGATCACAGCGGTCAGCAAGGTGCCTGAGAAACGATGTTCGAAGCGGCCGCTAAGCTCCTCGATGGCGAAAACGATACCGGCCAACGGCGTGTTGAACGCCGCCGCGATACCCGCTGCACCACCGGCCAGCAGGAAGTGCGAGAGCTCGCGCGGATCCTTGAAGCCGAACCAGCGGCCGAACAGATACATCAGGCTCGCGCCCACATGCACGGTGGGCCCCTCGCGCCCGACCGAGGCGCCACCGAGCAGCGACAACGAGGTCAGCAGCAACTTGCCGGCCGACACCGCAGGCGAAAGGTTGGTTTTCCGGAACGACTCATCTGGCTTGTCCAACGCAGCGATGACCTGCGGAATGCCGCTGCCGCGGGTGGGTTTCAGCACGCCCGCGGTCAGCCAGGCCAACAGCGCGAAGATGCCGGGCGTAAGCAGCAGGGCCCACCACGGCGAGTGCGCGGTGATGCGCTGGAACAGATGGAAGGCCGCGTCGCTGGCCTTGGCGAACAGGATGGCCACCAGTGCCACGGCCACGGCGCCGCCCCAGAGCGCGGCGCGGCGACGCCAGGCCTCGCTGAGAACCAGCGCGGTGATGCGGCCGCGGAGGCGATGGAGATCGGTCATGCAGGGCAGTCTGGACGCTGCGGAGGAAGGCGGACAGCGGCTACTGTGGCCGAAGGCCTTGCAGGATGTGGTGAATACGCTCACGCGCCGGGAACCGCATGCTTTGGCAGCAATGGCACGCCGTCCCACATGCGTGAAGGCCGGCCGATTCCTACCGGGTTCGTCCACCGCGCCTCGTGGAGGTAGCATTGCAGCCGCTGCCCTCTGGGGAGGGGTGCAGCTCCGCCGGCAACGAAAGGCCGCCACCGCTCGTCATCGCGGTAGCGCTTGCCAGCACCTGCGTGCCGACATCTGCGTGAATTGCTTCGTTCTCGACATCCTCAATGACAATGGAGTGTGAGATGAACGCCTACGACCCGCTGGATCACATCATCCATCTTCGTGATGGCACGTTGCAGGAATCAGACCTTCGCCGGATTGTCGGTCGCGCGCTGCAGGCCAGGTCACCTTCCGGAATCGTCATCCATGTACATGGCGGCCGCGTTTCGCAGAAGCGTGGACGGCGCATCGCAGAAACCCTGCATGACCCCTATGTGCGGGCACAGGCCTACCCCTTGTTCTTCGTCTGGGAAACGGGTGACATCGAAGCTCCGTTGAACAACCTGGGCGAGATCCTGGGTGCAGTACTCGCCAAACTGCTCTTCAGGAAAGTCCAGAACAAGATCCTGGAAAAGCTCGGCGGTGAACAGGCGTTCACGCCCGGCATGAAGATCCTCAACGCCGCGCCACCCGACGAGGATAACCTTTCGGCAGATCTCGCACAGGAGTTCGCTGAAGATCCCGAGGTGAACCAGGCCATTGCCGAGGCTCGTGAGGATTACAGGGAGGCGACGCTGGCGCCCGCCAACAAGATGCTGGCACACGAACCGCCAGTCGAACACGCGGCCATCGTCAACGAGCGCACGGCCAGGGAACTGTTTGGCACTCCGTCACCCAACAAGGCCATGGCATTGAACTGGATCGCGCTGGCCATCAAGGTGGCCAGACTGGTGATACGCGTATGGCAACGCCAGCACAATGGCCGGGGGCGTCCAGGTGCCGTCTCCGCCGTGATCGTGGAAGAAGTACTGCGAGAGTTCTATCTCGATGACGTGGGGCGCATCGGCTGGTGGAATCCCATGAAGAAGGATGCACAGGATTCATTCGACGGCCCGGCATCGGGTGGCGTCAGATTCCTGCGCGAGCTGCACAGGCAGTTGCAGTCCGAAGCCTCTGTTCCCCGCATCACGCTCGTCGGCCACAGCGCCGGCAGCATCTTCCTGTGCGAGCTGTTGGACCAGGCGGCGCAGATCCTTCCGGATCTGAAGTTCGACCTTATTCTCGAAGCGCCTGCGGTGACGTGTCGTCGGTTCGCGCGTGCCATCTCGAAGCACGAGGACCGAATCGGGAGGTTCCGGCAATTGGCGATGAAGGATGCCGACGAAGCCAACGAGCGTTCACTGTTCTTTCCCGGTTCGCTGCTCTACATCGTGTCCAACATCTTCGAAGATGCCGCCGATGAGCCTCTGCTCGGCATGGAACGCTTCTTCACCCGGGAGAGCGTCTATAGCAACTCTGCGGCGTGGGCAGACATCTCGGCCTGCCAGGCGTTCTTCGCCCGGAAAGGAGAAAGCGCGGTGAGCTGGTGGACCCTTGATGACCTCAATGCCGACCAGCGCGAAGGTTGGGGCCACGGCTACTTCGATGACGGTCCCTTCATCCTCGGCAAGGTGACCGCGTTGATCAGCGAAACACCGCACACGCCTTGATGCCGATCACTTTTCGCGCTCGACGACAGAAGCAGCGCTCCGGGCGGGATCGCCCGGAGTGCAAACACTGTAAACCATGTGAACATGAATATTGTTGACAGCCTGCGCACGCCCACCCACACTGCCGCCCTCGCTCCACTCGTACCCAAGGTCCCGCCATGGCTGCTGCCATCCGCCACGACTGGCAACACGACGAACTGCAGGCGCTGTTCGATCTGCCGTTCCCCGAGCTGCTGTTCCGCGCCGCAGCGGTCCATCGCGAGCATTTCGACCCAGCGCAGGTGCAGGTCTCCACGCTGCTGTCGGTGAAGACCGGCGGCTGCCCGGAAGACTGCGCGTACTGCCCGCAGGCGCAGCGCTACAACACCGGCGTGAACGCGCAGAAGCTGATGGAGACCGATGCGGTGCTGGCCAAGGCACGCCAGGCCAAGGCCGCCGGTGCCTCGCGCTTCTGCATGGGCGCCGCTTGGCGTTCACCGAAGGACCGCGACATCCCGAAGGTGGCGGCGATGATCGCCGGGGTGAAGGCACTGGGCCTGGAGACCTGCGCCACGCTGGGCATGCTCAGTGGCGAACAGGCACGTGCGCTGAAGGACGCCGGCCTGGACTACTACAACCACAACCTCGACACCGCGCCGGACTACTACGATTCGATCATCCACACGCGCCAGTACCAGGACCGCCTGGATACGCTGGAGCACGTGCGCGATGCCGGTCTGAAGACCTGCTGCGGCGGCATTGTCGGCATGGGCGAGACGCGCGCGCAGCGTGTCGGCCTGCTGCTGGCACTGGCCACGTTGCCGTCGCATCCCGATTCGGTGCCGATCAACAAGCTGGTGCAGGTGGCCGGCACGCCGCTGCATGGCAGTGCCGAGCTGGACCCGTTCGAGTTCGTGCGCATGATCGCGGTGGCTCGCATCGCCATGCCGCGCTCGATGGTGCGGCTGTCGGCCGGGCGCGAGGCGATGAACGATGAGCTGCAGGCGCTGTGCTTCCTGGCCGGTGCCAATTCGATCTTCTATGGCGACAAGCTGCTGACCACCGGCAACCCGGAAAGCGAGCGTGACCTGGCGCTGTTCGCGCGGCTGGGACTGCAGCCGATGGCGGTGCAGGTGGATGCCGAGGGCCACGACCACGGCGGCACCGTGCACGCCGATATCAGTGCCGATACGCCCGGCTGTGGCTGCGCTCACGCGGCCTGAGACGGGCCGCAAGCAGGCGTCGCGGCAACGCGCTACCCTAGCCGCCCCGTCGTCGCATTCAGCCACCATGGCCCGCCCCGACCTGACCGCCCGCCTCCACGCCCAACGCGCCCTGCGCGATGCCCAAGGCCGTCGCCGCACGCGGCGCACGGTCAGCCGTCGTGATGGCGTACGCCTGGAAGTGGACGGCCAGTGGCTGACCGGCTTCTGCAGCAACGACTACCTGGGCCTGGCCCAGCAGTTCAGCGTGGTCAACGCGCTGCAGGATGCTGCCGCGCGCGAAGGCGCCGGCGCCGGCGCCTCGCACCTGGTCTGCGGCCACCACGCCCTGCACGAGGCACTTGAACGCGAAGTGGCCGAGTGGCTGGGCTATCCGCGTGCGCTGCTGTTCGGCAGTGGCTTCGCCGCCAACCTGGCGGTGCAGCAGGCATTGCTGAGCGAAGAGAACGATGTCTGCGTACAGGACAAGCTCAACCACGCCAGCCTGCTCGATGCGACGCGGTTGGCCGGTGCACGCCTGCGCCGCTATCCGCATCTGGATGCGGAAGGCGCGATGCGTCAACTCAAGCACGCGCCCGATGGCGCGGCGATGCTGGCCACCGATGGTGTCTTCAGCATGGATGGCGACATCGCACCGCTGCGCGCTTTGTCGCTTGTGGCACGCCTGCAGCAGGCGCTGTTCTACGTCGATGACGCGCACGGCGTGGGCGTGGTCGGTGATGGCCGTGGTGCCGTGGCCGCCGCCGGGCTGGGTGTGGACGACGTACCGCTGCAACTGGTCACGCTGGGCAAGGCACTGGGCGGTTCCGGTGCACTGGTGCTGGGCCGTGACGACCTGATCGAGCATCTGGCCGAAACCGCGCGCCCGTACATCTACACCACCGCCGTGCCACCGGCGATGGCCGCTGCGGCGCTTGAAGCAGTGCGCCTGGCGCGCCGCGACCACTGGCGCCGCACCAAACTGACCGACCTGATCGCGCTGTTCCGCAGTGAAGCGCGTCGCCACGGCCTGGACCTGATGGCTTCGGAAACGCCGATCCAGCCGCTGCTATGTGGTGATGACCATACCGCCGTGGCGATGTCCACGGCGCTGGAGCAGGCCGGCTGGCTGGTCGGCGCGATCCGCCCACCGACGGTGCCGGAAGGCAAGGCACGCCTGCGCGTCACCCTGTCCGCGCTGCATACGCCGGAACAGGTGCGTGGCCTGGTGGAGGCCATCGCCAGCGCGCGCGATCGCGTGACCCTGGCCGTGCGTGAAGCCGCGCCACCGCCGCTGCCCGCTTTTGCCTGAGTTCCGTGTCGTTGCCCATGCATATTGAAGTGACCGGCCGTGGGCCGGACCTGGTTCTGATCCACGGCTGGGCCCTGCAGGGCGGTGTGTTCGCACCACTGGTGCAGCGCCTGGCGGACCAGTTCACCCTGCACCTGGTAGACCTGCCCGGCCATGGCCACAGCCGCGAGGACACCACGCCGCTGCGCCTGCCGTTCGTGGTCAATGCCATTGCTGCGGCCACGCCGCCGGCGGTGTGGTGCGGCTGGTCGCTGGGCGGCCTGTTCGCGCTGCATGCTGCCGCGACGCTGCCAAAGGTGCGCGGGCTGGCGATGATCGCGGCCACGCCGCGCTTCGTGCGTGGCGAAGACTGGCCGGACGCGGTGGAACCGGCCGTGTTCGAGCAGTTCGGGCGCGAGCTGGCGACCGACTTCGGCGGCACGCTGGAACGCTTCCTGGCGCTGGACGTGATGGGCTCGGCGCACGCCCGCGAGGAGCTGCGCACGCTGCGCCAGCGCCTGGTCGAGCGCGGTGCACCCACCGAACGCGCGCTGCTGGAGGGCCTGCGCCTGCTGGAAAGCACCGATCTGCGCGGCGCGCTGCCGACGCTGGGCAGGCCCAGCCTGTGGATCGCCGGCCAACGCGACCGGCTGGTATCTCCGGCGGCGATGCAGGCCGCCGCGGCACTGGCCCCGGGCGGGCAGGCGCTGACCATCGCCCACGGCGGCCATGCGCCCTTCCTCGGCCATGCCGACGAGGTCGCCGCCGCCCTGCAACACTTCGTTGCCGGCCTGTCACCGGCCGATGGCGGACAATGAGCGCCTTCCTCATTCCGCGGGATTGACGCATGGATCTGGGTATCAATGGCCGCTGGGCACTGGTCTGCGGCGCAAGCAAGGGGCTGGGCCTGGGCTGCGCGCGTGCGCTGGTGCGTGAAGGCGTCAACGTGGTGATCGTGGCCCGCGGTGAAGCCGCCCTGCAGGCCGCCGCTGAAGAGCTGCGCGCGCTGGCCGGTGCCGCCGAGGTGCGCGCGATCGCCGCCGACGTCACCACCGAAGCCGGCCGCGTCGCGGCGCTGGCCGCATGCCCGCAGGTGGACATCCTGGTCAACAACGCCGGTGGCCCGCCGCCCGGTGATTTCCGCAATTTCGAGCGTCGCGACTGGATTGCCGCGCTGGACGCCAACATGCTGGCGCCGATCGCGCTGATCCGCGCCACCGTCGACGCGATGATCGAGCGCGGCTTCGGCCGTATCGTCAACATCACCTCGTCGGCGGTGAAAGCCCCGATCGATATCCTGGCGCTGTCCAACGGCGCGCGCAGTGGCCTGACCGGTTTCGTCGCCGGCCTGTCGCGCCGCACCGTGGCCCACAACGTCACCATCAACAACCTGCTGCCCGGCCAGTTCGACACCGACCGCCTGCGCGCCAACTTCGCCCACAGTGCGGGCAAGGACGGCGACGCCGACGAAGTGGCCGAACGCCGCCGCCAGCAGATCCCCGCCGGCCGCTTCGGCACACCCGACGAATTCGGCGCCGCCTGCGCCTTCCTGTGCAGTGCACAGGCCGGTTACCTCACCGGGCAGAACCTGCTGATCGACGGCGGCGCCTACCCTGGTACGTTCTAAGAGACTTTCGCAATGCCGTCCCACTTCGATGCCCGCCACGTCCGCCGCGCGTTCGCCCGTGCCGCCAACAGCTACGACGCCGCCGCCGCCCTGCAGCGCGAAGTGCAGTCGCGGCTGATCGAATCGCTGGACTACCTGGAGGCACGCAAGCCCGAGGTGGTGCTGGACATTGGTGCCGGCACCGGCCATGCCAGCGCGTTGATGAAGAAGCGCTGGCCGAAGGCGCAGGTGATCGCGCTGGACGTGGCGCTGCCGATGCTGGACCAGGCCAAGCGCCAGGCCGGCTGGTGGAAGCCGTTCCAGCGCCTGTGCGGTGATGCCGCCGCGCTGCCGCTGGCCGACAACAGCGTGGACGTGATCTTCAGCAACCTGTGCCTGCAGTGGGTGGACGACCTGCCGGCGGTGTTTGCCGGGTTCCGCCGTGTGCTCAAGCCAGGTGGCCTGCTGGTGTGTTCCACCTTCGGCCCGGAAACCCTGATTGAACTCAACGAGGCATTCGCCGCCGCCGATGACCGCCCGCACGTGAGCCGCTTCGCGCAGATCGCCCAGTTCGGCGATGCGCTGATGATGGCCGGCTTCCGCGACCCGGTGCTGGACCGCGACCTGTTCACCCTGACCTACGACGACCTGCCGTCACTGATGCGCGAACTGCGTGCGATGGGCGCGACCAATGCACGGGTGGACCGACGCCACACGCTGACCGGGCGTGGCCGTTTCGCCGCTGCGGCAGCGGCGTATGAACCGATGCGCCGTGCCGACGGCAAGCTGCCCAGCAGCTGGGAAGTGATCTATGCGCACGCCTGGGCACCGGACCCGGGCGCACCGATCCGCGAAGGCGGGCATGACGTGGCCTCGGTGCCGGTGTCGGCAATTCCGATCCGGCGCAAGCAGACCTGATCGTCCGGTAGTGCCGGCCGCTGGCCGGCAACTTCATGATTCCATGCTGGGCATCTGCCGGCCAGCGGCCGGCACTACCGCATTCCACTCCGCACGCGAATCGCTCTGGTAGGTGCCAACCTTGGTTGGCACGCCCCATCAGATCGCGGTGCCGCCAGCAGTGTGCCGACCAAGGTCGGCACCTACCAAAGGCGGGTATGGGCCGGCACGTGAACCGGGTAGCGCCGGGCCATGCCCGGCGAGCGCAGCGGCACCCTCAGGTATTGGCCGGCGAACTCAGCGGCGGGCGCACCAGGTCGCGGTGGAAGAAATAGATTTCCTGCACCAGGAAGCGCCAGCTGGTGTGGAAGCTGCGGAAGCGCGTGCTGGGCGTAGACGAGGCCAGCGCATCGATGCCCAGCGCCTTGCTCAGGCGCAGCGCGCGCGCCATGTGCAGCGGATCGCTGACGATGATCACCCGGTGCAGGTCGCGCTGGTCCATCAGCCGCTTGGCTTCAACCAGGTTCTGCACGGTATTGCGCGAGGCGGTTTCGATCAGGATCGCATCGTCCGGCACGCCATGTTTCAGCGCATAACGCCGCGCCACCTGCGATTCGGAAAAACGCGCACCGGTGCCACCGTAGCCGCCGGTGAAGATCAGCAGCGGCGCGTACTGGGCCTCGTACAGGTCCAGCCCATGCCGGATACGCTCTTCGAACACCGGTGACGGTTTGGCGTCATAGGCGGCCGCACCCAGCACGATGATGGCGTCGGCCTTGGCGGCCTGGTCACGCTCGCCGACCCAGACGATCCAGGCAGTCACGCCCAGCAGCCAGATCACCAGCAGGACAAACAGCCGCCACAGCCAGCCCAGCAGGCCGGTGCGAGGCCGCTGCCGGTCGCGGCTCACGGCGCGCCCCAGCGCAGCGCTGGCAGGTCGACGTTGCCGCCGGACAGCACCAGGCCCACGCGCAGTCCGGCGAAACGTTGCGGCTGCGCCAGCACCGCAGCCAGCACGGTGGCCGAGGACGGCTCGACCACCTGCTTGAGCACCTCCCACAGCAGGCGCATCGCGGCCATCGTCGCCGCGTCATCGACCACGATCACCTCGGCACCGGCCGCGCGCAGCAATTCGAAATTGGGCGCGCCGATCAGGGTACGCAGGCCATCGCAGATCGTGTCCGGGGTGAACGCGTCCTGGCGCTCGCCAGCGACCAGCGAGCGCGCGGTATCGTCGGCACCGGCCGGCTCGGCCAGCACCAGACGGGTCTGCGGGCTGGCGTGCTGCAGCGCCAGCGCAGTGCCGCTGGCGAGGCCGCCGCCGCCCACCGGTACCACCAGCACGTCGAACGGGCCGTCGCTGTGCAGCAGTTCCAGGGCGGCGGTGCCCTGCCCGGCCATCACCGCCGGATTCGTATAGGGATGCACCAGGGTCGCACCGGTGTCGGCCTGCACCTTGGCGCAGGTGGCCTCACGGTCGGCAATGGTCGGCGGGCAGTGCCAGAGCGTGGCGCCATGGCGCGCAATATTGGCCAGCTTGGCCGCCACCGCACCTTCCGGCACCACCACGTGACAGGGAATGCCTCGGGTACGTGCGGCCAGCGCCAGGGCGGCGCCGTGATTGCCGGAGGAGTGGGTGACCACGCCGGCACTGGCGGAATCGGACTCCAGCGACCACACCGCGTTGCAGGCACCGCGGAACTTGAACGCACCACCACGCTGCAGGTGCTCGGCCTTGAACGCCAGCTGTGCCCCGGCGAGCGCATCGAGCGTGTGCGAGCGCAGCACCGGGGTCACGCTGGCATGCGGGGCGATCCTCGCGGCAGCAAGCAGGACGTCGTCGGCGCGGGGCAACAGTGAATCGCTCATGACGCAAGATTAACGTATGCCCCCGCGCTGGCGACCGGGACACAGGTCATGCCAGCATGCAGCCCTACGCCTCCATTCATCCTGGCCGGCGGAATTAAGGGCCGATTCAACGCTGGCGCCCGAAGCTGACTGCACACCCGTCCTCTGGGGGGACCCACCATGAAAATGCGCCTGATGCTTGCCGGTGGCCTGTTGCTGGCCCTGACCGGCTGCACCACCTACGACTATGTCGGCGGCGGCCGCAGCGGCAGCTACTACCACGGTGCGCCGTCGGTGGAATACCGCTACCCGGCCGGCTATCCCTACAACTACGGCCCCTACTACGGTGGCTATGGCGGCTACTACGGCGGCTACGGCAACCCGTATTACTCGCGCCCGATCTACCGCCCGCCGCACAACCACCGCCCGCCGCCGCGTCCGGGCAATGGCGGCGAGCACCGTCCGCCGCCGCCGTCGCGACCGTCGTACAACGGGGGTTCGCCGTGGCGGAACATGGACTCCATGCGCCGCCCGCCGCAATCGAACGCCCAGCCGTCGGCGCCCCCGCCGCAGGCCCGTCCGGCACCGGCACCGAGTGCGCCGAGGATGAACGGTTCCCCCTGGCGCAACATGGATCGTGCGACGCAGCGCACAGTTGAGCGCTGAACCGTCTTGCATTTCACACGGTCTAAGCCGCAATCTACGCGGACAGTGACGGCCCGCGTCACAAAGTGACAAAAACGACACGGGCCGCCGCAAAAAGCTCTACGTCGATATCCGACAGGAACATCTGGATCCCCCCTGTTCCGGCCCTGTCGGATGTCGGCACCTCTGAAGACAAACGGCCCCGCAATGCGGGGCCGTTTGTTTTGTTGGGTCGCCAACCGGCGCGGGCCCCAGCGTCAATAGATCCACGCCATGCGTGGATGGCGCCTTCCCGACAGCCGCAAAAAAACAGGGCCGGACAGTCCCCCGACTGCCGGCCCTCTGCTCCCCCACCGTGCGCCTGTACCGGCCCCTGTTCCAATTCCGGTCACGGGCGCCTACGGCGCCAGCCACGGTGGGTGCTATTGGGTTATCTGCAAAAATCCTGCCAACTTTAGGGCTGATTTCGACGCCGGCCGGCCGGCACCGACGTCCCGGCCCCGAATGGCGCTAAAATCGCCACCCCGGCGCCGCCCCCGGTCCGCGCCCGCCCCCAGCTGAACAGCCCCCCATGAACCCGTCCTTCCATCGTTACGACGTCATCGTCATCGGCGGTGGCCACGCCGGCACCGAAGCCGCGCTGGCCGCGGCCCGCACCGGCGTGCGCACCCTGCTGCTGACCCACAACATCGAAACGGTGGGCGCGATGAGCTGCAACCCGGCCATCGGTGGCATCGGCAAGGGCCACCTGGTCAAGGAAATCGACGCCCTGGGTGGTGCGATGGCGCATGCCGCCGACCGCGCCGGCATCCAGTGGCGCACGCTCAACGCCTCCAAGGGTCCGGCCGTGCGTGCCACCCGCTGCCAGGCCGACCGCAACCTGTACCGCATGGCGATCCGCGCCATCGTCGAAGGCCAGGCCAATCTGACCGTGTTCCAGGCCGCCGTCGATGACCTGGTCATTGAAGGCGACGCCGTGCGCGGGGTCATCACCCAGACCGGCCTGCGTTTCGACGCCGAAGCGGTGGTGCTGACCGCCGGCACCTTCCTGGCCGGCAAGATCCATGTCGGCCCGACCCAGTACGCCGCCGGCCGCATGGGCGACCCGCCGGCCACCACACTGGCCGCGCGGCTGCGCGAGCGCCCGTTCCAGGTGGACCGCCTGAAGACCGGCACGCCGCCGCGCATCGATGGCCGCTCGCTGGACTACAGCGTGATGGACGAGCAGCCCGGCGATTCGCCGCGGCCGGTGATGTCCTTCCTCGGCTCGGTGGACGAGCATCCGCAGCAGGTCAGCTGCTGGATCACCCACACCACCGAACAGACCCACCAGATCATCCGCGACGCGCTGCACCGTTCGCCGCTGTACAGCGGCCAGATCGAAGGCATCGGCCCGCGCTACTGCCCGTCCATCGAGGACAAGGTGGTGCGCTTCGCCGAGAAGGCCAGCCACCAGATCTTCGTCGAACCCGAAGGCCTGGGCATCGTCGAGATCTATCCCAACGGCATCTCCACCTCGCTGCCGTTCGACGTGCAGCTGGAGATGGTGCGCAGCATCCGTGGCTTCGAGAACGCACACATCACCCGCCCCGGCTACGCGATCGAGTACGACTTCTTCGACCCGCGCGGGCTGAAGGCCTCGCTGGAGACCAAGCTGGTCAACGGCCTGTTCTTCGCCGGCCAGATCAACGGCACCACCGGCTATGAAGAAGCCGCCGCGCAGGGCCTGCTGGCCGGCCTCAACGCTGCGCGCCAGGTGCGCGGGCTGGACGGCTGGTGCCCGCGTCGCGACGAGGCCTACCTGGGCGTGCTGGTGGATGACCTGATCACCCACGGCACCAACGAGCCGTACCGCATGTTCACCAGCCGCGCCGAGTACCGCCTGCAGCTGCGCGAGGACAATGCCGACCAGCGCCTGACCCCGACCGGCCGCGAAATGGGCCTGGTGGATGATCGCCGCTGGAGCGCGTTCGAGACCAAGCAGGCCGCCGTCGCTGCCGAGCGCGCACGCCTGGGTGCGCTGTGGGCAACCCCGGCCAATGCACTGGGCCGCGAAGTGAACGAGACGCTGGGCGTGGCGGTCAGTCGCGAGACCAACGTGCTGGACCTGATCAAGCGCCCCGAGCTGGATTACGCCAAGCTGATGCAGGTGCCCTCGCTGGGCCCGGCGGTGGCCGATGGCAAGGTTGCCGAGCAGGTGGAGATCGGCGTGAAGTACGCCGGCTACCTGGACCGCCAGCGCGAGGAGATCGAGCGCCAGCAGCGGCACGAAGCCACGCCGATCGCTGAAGCCTTCGATTACGCGACGGTGCGCGGGCTGTCGGCCGAAGCGCTGCAGAAGCTGGAGCGCGTACGCCCGCAGACCATCGGCCAGGCACAGCGCATTCCGGGCATGACCCCGGCAGCGATCTCGCTGCTGCTGGTGCACCTGGAGCGCGCACGTCGGGGACGCGTGGCATAACACGAGCGCGGTAGATGCCATCTACGCATGGCGTGGATCTACTGCAATGCTGCGCGCGATCCGCTGTTCCGCATACAGCATCGGCTACAGCTACGAACCGTAGCGGGTAGTGCCGGCCGCTGGCCGGCAATCGCAGAACTCCAGACACGCCCATGAGGTTGCCGGCCAGCGGCCGGCATTACCCTGCGGTGCGCGCGCGGCGTGCAGACCACGCAGGTATCATCGTCGTGAACGCCCTGATTTCCGGAGACTTCGATGAACCCGCTGCGCCCCTTCCGCGACAAGATGCCCGTCCTCGGCGAACGCGTGTACATCGATCCGGCCTGCACCATCATCGGCGACGTGGAGCTGGCCGATGACGTGTCGGTGTGGCCGGGCACGGTCATCCGCGGCGACGTCAACCATGTGCGTATCGGTGCACGCACCAACGTGCAGGACGGCACCATCATCCACGTCAGCCACCACAGCCCGTACAACAAGGCCGGCTACCCGACCCTGATCGGCGAAGGCGTGACCGTCGGCCACGGCTGCATCATCCATGCCTGCACGATCGGCGATTACAGCCTGATCGGCATGGGCGCCTGCATCCTCGATGGCGCCCGCGTGGAGCGCCATGGCTTCGTCGGCGCCGGTGCGGTGATCGGCCCCGGCAAGGTGGTGGGCGAAGGCGAGCTGTGGGTCGGCAACCCTGCACGACCGGCACGCACGCTCAGTGACAAGGAGATCGAGGCGCTGCATTACTCGGCCGACCACTACGTGCGGCTGAAGGACGAATACCGGGGCTGAGCCCCCGACGCTGCCATGCGGCTCTGCTAAAGTCTTGGCCCGACCAGGACCTGTCGAGACCCCCATGCCTGTGGCTGCCCGCCGGAGAGGACTCCGGCGCCCACAACGAAGGCCATCGCGCTGATGGCCGCACCGATGCTCGATACCTACCGCGAGGTGGTGACGCCGGAGGGTGTGCCGCTGCAGTTGCCTGCCGCCGGCCCGGTACCGCGGGCGATGGCCTGGCTGGTCGATCTTGGCGTGCGCATCGCGGCACTGGTGCTGGTGTCCATTCCGCTGGCGCTGCTGGACAAGTTCGGCTCCGGCCTCTACCTGGTGCTGATGTTCCTGGTCTACTGGGCCTACCCGATCGTCTGCGAAGCGTTGTGGGGGCGCACACTGGGCAAGCGTGCGCTGGGGCTGCGCGTGCTGTCCCGCGATGGCGCGCCGGTAGGCTGGATGGCGGCGATCACCCGCAACCTGCTGCGCACGGTGGACATGCTGCCGTTCGGCTATGCGCTGGGCCTGATCAGCAGCCTGTTCGATCCGCATGGCCGCCGCCTTGGCGACCTGGTGGCGGGCACCGTGGTGGTGCACGCACCCGCGCTGTACCTGCCACCGCCGCCGACCATCGACAGCGTGCTGGCTCCGCCGCAGCCGCTGCGACCAGAGGAACAGGCTGCGCTGATGGCCTTCGCCGAGCGCGCGCCACGGTTGTCGGCGGCACGCCAGCAGGAGCTGGCCGGTATTGCCGAGCCACTGACCGGCACCCATGGCCAGGTCGGCGTGCTGCGCCTGTATGCGATGGCCAACTGGCTGCTGGGGCGGCGATGAAGCAGGAACAGTTCGTCGCCCGCTACCAGCAGGAATGGCAGGACCTGGAGCAGTGGCTGCTGCTGCGTGCTGGTGCCTCACGCCGCACGCGCCGCAAGGCCAGCGGCCTGGCACTGGACGACACCACCTTCCCGCAGCGCTACCGGCGGCTGTGCCAGCAACTGGCGCTGGCCCGCGAACGCGGCTACAGCCCGCAGCTGGTGCAGCGCCTGCAGCAGCTCATGCAGCAGGGCCACAGCGTGCTGTACCGCACGCCGCCGACGCGCTGGCGGGGTGCCCTGGAGTTCCTGGTGGCCGATTTCCCGCTGCTGGTGCGCAGCCAGGCGCGCAGCATGTGGGTGGCGCTGGCGATGTTCGCGCTGCCGGCGGTGGCCTGCTTCGTGCTGGTGCAGGTCTATCCGGACCTGATCCACATGCTGATGGACAACCGCCAGATCGCCGAGATGGAGCGCATGTACGATCCCGCCGCCGAGCGCCTGGGGCGTGACAGCGGCACCGACTGGATGATGTTCGGCCACTACATCATGAACAACATCAGCATCGCCCTGCGCACCTTCGCCAGCGGGCTGCTGGCTGGGCTGGGCACGCTGCTGGTGCTGTTGTTCAACGGCGTGATCATCGGTTCGGTGGCCGGTCACCTGCAGCACATCGGCCATGGCGACCCGTTCTGGCGCTTCGTGGTCGGCCACGGTGCCTTCGAGCTGACCGCGATCGTGATCGCCGGCGGTGCCGGTCTGCAGCTGGGCATGAAGCTGCTGGCACCGGGCCGGCGCAGCCGCCTGGATGCACTGGTCGAAGGCGGCCGCATCGGCGCACGGCTGTGCCTCGGCGTCGCCTTCATGCTGCTGGTGGCCGCCTTCATCGAAGCCTTCTGGTCCTCACTTGCCGAAGTACCGGCGTGGGGCAAGTTCAGCGTGGCCGGTGTGTTGTGGGCCGGCGTGCTGCTGTGGCTGTGGCGCGGCGGACGTGGAGGCGGCCATGCGCATTGACCGCCTGGACGTGGCGCTGCGCGCCCGCAGTGGCTGGGAAGCGATGGAGCTGGGCACCGCCCTGTCCCGCCGTCACGCGCGTGCGCTGTGGGGCAGCTGGCTGCTGGCCAGTGCACCGCTGTTCGTGATCTTCAACGCGCTGGGCTGGTGGCTGGATGCCTTCGGCTGGGCCTGGCTGGCGATGTGGTGGTGCAAGCCGCTGTTCGAACGCGCGCCGCTGTACGTGCTGTCGCGCGGCATTTTCGGTGAGCCGGTCGGCACGCTGGCCGCGCTGCGCGCGCAGCGCCACTGGGGCAACACCGGTTTCTGGGGCTACCTGGGCTGGCGTCGCTTCAGCGTTCTGCGCAGCCTGTGCCTGCCGGTGAACCTGCTGGAAGGCAACACACCGGGCCAACGCGGCCCACGCCGTCGTGCGGTGGCAGCCGGCGCAGTGGGCGCGGCACTGGTACTGACGGTGACCTGCCTGGCGTTCGAAGCCGTGTTGGTATCCGGCGCGATCGGTGCGGTGTTCATGTTCATGCCACTGGAGCTGATGTCCGAATCGTGGCGTGCGGCGTGGGACATGATTGGCAAGGACACGCCGGCATGGGCACGGCTGGGCTTCAACCTGGCGTGCTGGCTGGCCTCGGTGCTGATCGGCCCGTTCTTCGTCGGTGCGGGCTTTGGCCTGTACCTGAACCGTCGAACGCAGATGGAAGCCTGGGACGTCGAAATCGCCCTGCGCCGCCTGCGCGAGCGGCTGCTGCCGGCAGCATCGACGCTGGCGCTGCTGCTGTGGCTGGCACTGCCGCTGGTGTCCGCACCGGTGCATGCGCAGGACGCGCAGACGGTCGCGGAGCAGGCAGGCGATGCCGAAGAGGACGAAGACAGTGCGGAAGAACCGGCCACCGCGGCCAACGACCCCGCCAATACGCCGGCAATGATCTTCGGTACAGCGCCGGTGGACACCGCCGGTTTCCGTCAGGCAGTGAACCGCGCCTATGAAGACCCGCTGCAGCGCCCGACCCGCCAGGTCACCCGCTGGAAGCCGATCGAGCAGGCCGAGGAAGAAAAGAAGGAAGACAAGCAGCTGCAGCGTGACACCAACAGCAAAGGTGAACGCAAGGCGCGCAAGGACGGCATCGCCTGGCTGGCACGGCTGGCCGAATGGGGCCTTTGGGGCCTGCTCGGCATCCTGCTGCTGGTGCTGCTGCTGACCGCGCGGCTGTGGCTGCCGTGGCTGCGTGGCAGTGGCCGGCGCAAGGCCGACGCTGCACCGAAGGTGCTGGAGGAGCAGGTGGAGTTGCCGGTGGTGCTGCCGCCGGACGTGGCCACCCAGGCCGGCCTGCTCTGGGACCAGGGCCGGCCGCGGCAGGCGCTGGCCCTGCTGTACCGCGCCAGCGTGCGCACGGTGGGCGAGCGCAGCGGTATCGCGCTTCCACCCGGTGCCACCGAAGCGCAATGCCTGCGCGCATCGCGACGCATGCCCCAGGCCAGCGACCGTGACCTGTTCGCGCGCATTGTGCGCATGTGGCAGTACGCCGCCTACGGTGGCCGCCTGCCCAGCCGCGCCGATTTCGATGCATTGGCCGATACCCTGCGCCAGCAGTACGGATGGCAGGCATGAGTCCGCGCCTGTTCTGGTCGCTGCTGCTGGGCTTGCTGGTGCTGCTCGGTGTGCCGCTGACCATCCTCTACCTGCGCACGCACGAGCGGGTGACCGAGACGATCCGGCTGCCGCCACAGGGCGAGGCCGCCTACAACCCGCTGTACGTGCTCGGCCAGGCCCTGCGCGCCGATGGCATCGACGTGCATTCGCGACCGCGGCTGGAGTTGCAGCAGATGACGCTGGGGCGCCACGACACGGTGGTGCTGCTGCAGGACAGCAGCGAACTGCCGCCGCCCGTCGCCAGCGCACTGCTGGACTGGGTGGACGGTGGTGGCCACCTGCTGGTACGTACGCCGCCGCCGGCCGAGGACGATGCCGGCAGCACACAGGGCCCCCTGCTGGACCGGCTGGGCGTAGACAGCCTGTTCCAGCGCAGCGACTGCCAGGCCTTCCATGTCGACGACGATCCGGGCCACGTCGAATTCTGTGGTGGCCGCCGCTTCACCCTGGGCTTTGCCGCCAGTGCGCAGGCCGAACGCCGCTGGGGCACTGATCGCGACCTGGTGTTCGCGCGCCTGCGCCACGGCCAGGGCAGAGTGAGCGTGCTGGCCGACATGGAGTTCATGCGCAGCGAAGTGGACTCACCGGCAGCGCGCCTGGCGTCGGCAGGTGGCGGGGCCAGCGACGGCCTGCACGACGCGTCGCATCGCGACCTGACCCGCTACCTGCTCGATCCGAACTATGGCAAGGGTGCGGTCTGGCTGGTCTATGCCAGCCGCCCGCCGTCGCTGTGGTCGCGCATGTTCTATCAGGGCTGGCCGTTGTGGGCACCGTTGCTGCTGGCCCTGCTGGGCTGGCTGTGGGGCCGCTCGCAGCGCTTCGGCAGCCTGCTGCCGTCGCCGGTGCTGGAACGTCGTTCACTGCTGGAGCACGTGCGCGCCAGTGGCGAACTGCTGCTGCGCTTCGGTCACGGCATACGCCTGTACGAGGCGGTGCTCGCCCTGTTCCTGCACCGCCTGCGCCTGCGCGCACCGATTGCCGCCGCGCTGGATGGTGCGCCGCGCGATCAGGCCATCGCCGAGCTGCTGAAGTGGCCGCAGGGCCGCGTCGCCAGCGCGCTCACGCCCCCACCGCCGCACGATTCCTCCGCCCTGCGCGAGCGCATCCGCTTGCTGCTCCAGATGAGATCCCTGCTATGACTGAAGTCCCCGAGCTGCCGGCGGCTGCCAACGCCCGCCTGATCGAACGCGTCGATGCCATCCGCGATGCCGTCGGCCACGCCTTCATCGGCCAGGCCGATGTGCTGGACCAGATCCTGGTGGCCCTGCTCGCCGGTGGTCACGTGCTGATCGAGGGCGTGCCCGGGCTGGGCAAGACCCTGCTGGTGCGCGCACTGGCACAGGCCCTGGAACTGGATTACGGCCGCGTACAGTTCACCCCCGACCTGATGCCCAGCGACGTCAGTGGCCACGCGGTGTACGACCCGAAGAGCGAGAGCTTCAAGATCCGCCGCGGCCCGGTGTTCACCAACCTGCTGCTGGCCGACGAGATCAACCGTGCACCCGCCAAGACCCAGTCGGCGCTGCTGGAAGTGATGCAGGAAGGCCAGGTGACCATCGAAGGCAAGGCCTTCACCCTGGCGCCGCCGTTCATGGCGCTGGCCACGCAGAACCCGCTCGAGCAGGAAGGCACCTACCCGCTGCCGGAAGCACAGCTGGACCGCTTCCTGCTGAAGGTGCTGATCGACTACCCGCAGCTGGAGGACGAGAAACGCATGGTGACCGCGATCACCAGCGGCCGCGCCGCCAGCGATTTCGACCTGAGCCAGGTGCCACGCGTGCTCGGTGCTGGTGAGCTGCTGGAACTGCAGCGCGCCACTGCGGCGATCACCGTCGACGACGAAGTGATCGACTACGCGGTGCGGATTGTGGCGGCCACGAGGCAGTGGCCGGGTATCGCGGTCGGCGCTGGCCCGCGTGGCAGCATCGCGCTGGTGCGTGCCTCGCGTGCACAGGCGGTGCTGGCCGGTCGTGATTTCGTCACCCCGGATGATGTGCGCGACATCGCACGCCCGGCGCTGCGCCACCGCATCGCGCTGGCCCCGGAACTGCAGATCGAAGGCCAGGACGCCGACGACGTGCTGGGCGCGCTGCTGGCCAAGGTGGAAGCGCCGCGCCGATGAGGCCGGCCCCGCTGCTGCTGGCACTGCTGCTGGCCTGGGCTGCCCTGGGCGGTCTGGTGCTGGGCGGTCTGCTGCCGCGCTGGAGCTGGGCGCTGGCGGCGCTGGCGATTGCCGTGCCGGCGCTGATGGATCTGTGGCGCCAGTGGCGGCGTCCGTCGCCGCAGGTGCAGCGCGAACTGCCCGAAGCGCTGGCACTGGGCGTGCGCCGCGAGGCTGCACTGCGGCTGCAGGCGGACGCACTGATGACGGTGCAGGTGTTCGACCTGGTCCCCGGCGGCTGGCCGCTGGAATCACTGCCGCAGCGCGTGCGCCTGCAGGCCGGCAGTGCCTCCACCCTGCACTACCACCTGCAGCCGCTGCAGCGTGGGCATTTCCGCTTCGAAGGCGTGCACCTGCGCATGCGTTCACCGTGGCGGCTGTGGTGGCAGCAACGCACGCTGCCGCCCGCACTGGACGTGCGGGTCTATCCGAACTTCGTGCCGCTCACCCGCTTTGCATTGTTCAGTGCCGACCAAGCCTCGCGGCTGGTCGGTGCACACGTGAAGCGCCGCCGCGGCGAAGGCACCGACTTCCACCAGATGCGCGAGTACCGCATCGGCGACAGCCTGCGCCAGCTCGACTGGAAGGCCACCGCGCGTGCGCGCAAGCTGATCTCGCGCGAATACCAGGACGAGAAGAACCAGCAGCTGCTGCTGATGCTCGACAGCGGTCGGCGCATGCTGGCCAGCGAAGGCGGGCTCTCGCACTTCGACCATGCCTTGAACGCCTCGCTGGTGGTGGCTTACCTGGCGTTGCGCCAGGGCGACGCCGCCGGCCTGTTCGCCACCGGTGGCGAGCGCCGTTGGGTGGCGCCGCAGCGCGGCATGGGCACCGTCGAGCACCTGCTGCGCGCCAGCTACGACCTGCAGCCACGCGCGGTGGCCACCGACTACCTGGCCGCCGCTACCGAAGTGTCGCTGCGCCAGCGCCGGCGCGCGCTGGTGATGCTGGTCAGCAACGTGCGCGACGAAGACATCGAAGACCTGCTGGCGGCGGTGCGCCTGCTGCAGCAGCGCCATCTGGTATGCGTGGCCAGCCTGCGCGAGCGTGAGCTGGACGGCGTGCTGGACAGCGAAGTGCAGACACTGGAAGACGCCACCCAGGCAGGTGCAGCGGCGCTGTACCTGCAGCAGCGCGCGAAGGCACATGAGGCGCTGCGCAGCGAGAAGGTGATGGTGCTGGACGTAACCGCCGATGCCCTGCCCGGTGCGCTGGTGGAGCGCTACCTGGCGGTGAAGCGCGAAGGGCTGCTCTGATACCAGCGATCGCTCTGGTGGGGGCCAACAACGGTTGCCGGCCAGCGGCCGGCACTACCCCTGCAACAACCGACGCACCGCTCTGGTAGGTGCCAACCTTGGTTGGCACGAAACCCACAGCGCCGACCAGGGTCGGCATCTACGCACGGCGGTAGCCGGCCAGCGGCCGGCACTACCCCTGCAACAACCGACGCACCGCTCTGTTGGGTGCCAACCTTGGTTGGCACGGAATCAACGGCGCCGACCAAGGTCGGCATCTACCAACGCCGATTGCCGGCCAGCGGCCGGCACTACCCCTGCAACAACCGACGCACCGCTCTGGTAGGTGCCAACCTTGGTTGGCACGAAACCCACAGCGCCGACCAGGGTCGGCATCTACGCACGGCGGTAGCCGGCCAGCGGCCGGCACTACCCCTGCAACAGCCGACGCACCGCTCTGGTAGGTGCCAACCTTGGTTGGCACGGAATCAACGGCGCCGACCAAGGTCGGCCACTACCCACAGCGGTTGTTCTACGACCGGCGTCGGTTGCCCACGCCGGCCCGGGGGCGCCGCACTGTCATCAGACGTAGATCCGCGTCGGCGCCTCGTCAACGATCGCGTGCGGCACGAAGCGCGCGCTGTCGCGGGTGATCGCGCTGTCGTCTTCGCGGATACCGATGCCGCAGGCGTGGTCACCCACCACCCAGCTGCCGATCAGCGGGTAGCCGCCTTCGAAGCGGGTCAGCGGATGCGCACGCTGGATGATCGCCGGGCCGTCGTAGGGACCGTCGCTGCGTTGGGTGCTGCCATCGGCCAGGTGCATCTCGATGTTGGCGCCTTCGCGCGAGAACAGCGGCTTGCGCACCCAGCCCGACGCCAGCGTGCTGCCGTCATCGAAATGCGCTTCCAGCAGGTTCGGATGGCCCACGTTGCGCTGCCACAGCAGCGGCAGGATGCCCTTGTTGCTCAGCACCGCCTTCCACGCCGGCTCCAGCAGCTGCACGCCCGAGCCGGGCAGCGCGCGGCCGAACTCCTCGGCCATCAGGTCTTCCAGTGGGTACAGCTTGAACAGCGTGCCGATCACCGAATCGTCCAGCGCGGTGAAGCGTCCATCCTCGGACAGACCGATATCCTCGATGGCGATGGCCTGGCCATGCAGGCCGGCCTGCGACGCACAGTCGCGCAGGTACTCCACGGTGCCGCGGTCTTCTTCCGAACTGCCCACGGCGCTGAAATACAGCGGCGGCGGCAGCTGCGTGGCCAGTTCGCCGAAGCGTTCGACCAGCGCTTCGTGGATCGCGTTGAACTGGTCGGCATGCTGCGGCAGGCGACCGGTATTGCGCTGGTCTTCCAGCCATTGCCACTGGAAGAAGCTGGCCTCGAACAGCGAGGTCGGCGTGTCGTAGTTCAACTCGTACAGCTTGGCCGGGCCGGTACCGTCGTAGGCCAGGTCCAGGCGACCGTACAGATGCGGCTGGCGCTGGCGCCAGCTGTCGGCGATCCAGTCGCGGTAATGCGACGGAATCGCCAGCTGATCCATCAGGCGTTCGCTGCCGATGACATCGCCGACCAGGTCCAGCGCCATCTGGTGCAGCTCGGCGCTGGGGTCTTCGATGTCCTGCTCGATCTGGCGCAGGGTGAAAGCGTAATACGCGCTTTCATCCCAGTACGGCTGGCCGTCGATGGTGTGGAAGCGGAAACCCGCCTCTTCCGCGCGTGCCCGCCACTGGGCACGCTCGGCAATCCGGATACGCTGCATGGGTCGATCAGCCGCCGTAGCTGCCGCTGGTGCTGCGGCGTGCGCTGGTGTTGCCGAAGCCACCACGGCTGGCGGTGACCGCACGGTTCGGTTCGCTGGTGACCGGCGCCAGGCCCGCCTTGCCGGCGCCGATGCCGCTGGCGGTGTTCAGGCCGCCGCTGCCGCCCGGTGCCGGACGCGCCCAACCAGCGCTCTTGTCCTGGTAGGCCGGCGACGCCGCCGGCGCCTGCGGCGCGAGGCCGCCGCGGTTGCTCAGCATCTGCGACATGAAGAAGCCCATCATCATCGGGCCGATGAACGAGGTACCGGCCGAGGTGTGCTGCTGCACGCACTGTTCCGGCTTGTAGTCCTTCTCGCAGGCTTCCTTGCTGGCGTACTTCGGCGCCGCATCGGCGGCCTGCTTCTGCGCTTCGGCGAACGCATTGCGGCACGACGACGGATCGCCGGTGGCCTCGGTGCAGGCCTCCACCGAGGTGTACAGGCCTTCCTGCACCTTCACCTCCGGCTCCTTCTGGCAGGCGGTGAACAGCAGCGGTGCGGCGCTCATCAGCAGCAGCGCGGTGGTGCGGGAACGTTTCATGGCCTCATGCCCTGTCGACGGATCAATGCCCCAATGATGCCAAATCCGGACCAGCAACCGGAATCGGCAAAGTCCGAAAGATGAACGGACTTTCATTTTCGTCGGGCATTGGGGTCAGAGCCCATCGCACCGCGATGGGATCCGACCCCGGGCGGCTCACCGCTCTGGTAGGTGCCAACCTTGGTTGGCACACACGGCACGGCGCCGACCAAGGTCGGCATCTACCGAAAACGGGTGGTTGCAGCAGCAACCGAAAAAATTGGCCATGATCGGGCGACCCCCACGTTGTACGGCCCGCCCGTTCCGCCAGCCATGCCTGAATACCGCTCCCGCACCTCCACCGCCGGCCGCAACATGGCTGGCGCCCGCGCCCTGTGGCGTGCCACCGGCATGAAGGACGGCGACTTCCACAAGCCGATCATCGCCATCGCCAACTCCTTCACCCAGTTCGTGCCCGGCCACGTGCACCTGAAGGACCTCGGCCAGCTGGTCGCGCGCGAGATCGAACAGGTCGGCGGCGTCGCCAAGGAATTCAACACCATCGCCGTGGACGACGGCATCGCGATGGGCCACGACGGCATGCTGTATTCGCTGCCCAGCCGCGAGATCATCGCCGATGCCGTGGAGTACATGGTCAACGCGCACTGCGCCGACGCGCTGGTGTGCATCAGCAACTGCGACAAGATCACCCCCGGCATGCTGATGGCCGCGCTGCGCCTCAACATCCCGGTGGTGTTCGTCTCCGGCGGGCCGATGGAAGCAGGCAAGACCAAGCTGTCCGAGCACAAGCTGGACCTGGTCGATGCGATGGTGGTGGCCGCCGATGACAGCGCCTCCGACGAGAAGGTCGCCGCGTTCGAGCGCAGCGCCTGCCCCACCTGCGGCTCCTGCTCGGGCATGTTCACCGCCAACTCGATGAACTGCCTGACCGAAGCGCTGGGCCTGTCGCTGCCGGGCAATGGCACCACGCTGGCCACCCATGCCGACCGCGAGGCGCTGTTCCGCCGCGCCGGCCGTCTGATCGTCGAACTCTGCCACCGCTGGTATGGCGGCGAAGACCCGAGCGCGCTACCGCGCGGCATCGCCACCCAGGCCGCGTTCGCCAACGCGATGACCCTGGACATCGCCATGGGCGGTTCCACCAACACCATCCTGCATCTGCTGGCTGCCGCGCAGGAAGCGGAGGTCGACTTCGACCTGACCCACATCGACGCGCTGTCGCGGCGCGTACCGCAGCTGTGCAAGGTGGCGCCGAACACGCCGAAGTACCACATCGAGGACGTGCACCGCGCCGGCGGCGTGTTCGGCATCCTCGGTGAACTGGACCGCGCCGGCCTGCTCGAAACCACGGTGCCGACCGTGCACAGCGCCAGCCTGGCCGAAGCACTGGAACGCTGGGACGTGGTGCGCAGTGACAACGACACCCTGCATACCTTCTTCAAGGCTGGCCCGGCCGGCATCCCCACCCAGGAAGCCTTCAGCCAGGCCACGCGCTGGCCGACGCTGGACGTAGACCGCGCCGAGGGCTGCATCCGTTCGCTGCAGCACGCGTATTCGCTGGAAGGCGGGCTGGCCGTGCTTCGCGGCAACCTGGCCATCGATGGCTGCGTGGTGAAGACCGCCGGCGTGGACGAGTCGATCCATGTGTTCGAAGGCCCCGCGCGCGTCTACGAAAGCCAGGACGCCGCCGTCGCCGGCATCCTCGCTGACGAGGTGCAGCCGGGCGAGGTGGTGGTCATCCGCTACGAAGGCCCGAAGGGCGGTCCCGGCATGCAGGAGATGCTGTACCCGACCAGCTATCTGAAATCGAAGGGGCTGGGCAAGCAATGTGCGTTGCTCACCGATGGCCGCTTTTCCGGCGGAACCTCGGGCCTGTCGATCGGCCACGTCTCGCCGGAAGCCGCCAGCGGCGGTGTCATCGGCCTGGTGGAAAACGGCGACCGCATCCGCATCGACATCCCGGCCCGCCGCATCGACCTGCTGCTGGATGAGGCCACGCTGGCCCAGCGCCGCGCCGACGCCGATGCCCGCGGCTGGAAGCCGCGCGCACCGCGCCCGCGCAAAGTCACCAGCGCGCTGAAGGCTTACGCGCTGCTCGCCACCAGCGCCGACAAGGGCGCCGTACGCAACACCGCGCTGCTCGGCGATTGACCCCCGTGCGGTAGTGCCGGCCGCTGGCCGGCATCTGCACAATGCGTCTGCACATCAATGAGGTTGCCGGCCAGCGGCCGGCGCTACCCCTCCTGATCCGTTATGGTGGTCCAGGAAGTCACCAACACGGAGGTTGAGATGATGTTGCTTTCCTTTGCGCTGGCCGCTGCCCTGGGCACGTCGGCAGAACCGTCCAAAGCCCCCGACTGCAGCTACGACCGTGCCGCGATGCTGGCGATGGAACCGGATGCGTTCGATCAGGACATGGAAGGCGGCTGGCGCACGCTGGCCGACCGTGGCTGCCACCGCGAAGCCGCTGACCTTCTCGCCGCCTATGCTGCGTTGCCGAAGGCTGCAGGCAACTCCATGATTCTGTGGCATGAAGGCCAGATGCGTGCGGAGGCGGGCCAGTACCCGCAGGCGGTGGCGCTGATGCAGCGCACCTACAAGCCCACCGACACCGATCCCGGTTACTGGAACGCCTACGTGGACGGCACGATCGCCTTCCTGCAGCGCGATCGTGCGGCGCTGGAGAAAGCGCGTGCAAGGTTGATCGCGATTCCTGCGCCGGAGCAGATTGCCAGGGCGCTGAAGGATGGGCGCTATCACTTCACGACCGCCGGCGGGCAGAAGGTGGATGCGCCGTGGCCGCCGAACCTGGACGTGCTCGATGGCTTCCTGCGCTGCTTTGATCGCGATTACCACAATGCGATGGGCAACCAGTCCTGCCGGAATCCGGAGGGCGGTTGAGCGACAGAGTGCGTGGTGGGGTTAGAGCCTTTCCTGCGGAAGGGATCCGACCCCGTGTCAGCCGATCACACGCTTGAACGGTGGCAGCGCGTCGATGATGCGCTTGCCGTAGCGGCGGGTCAGCAGCCGCGAATCGAGGATCACCACGCGGCCGGTGTCGGTGGAGGTGCGGATCAGGCGGCCGGCGAACTGGGTCAGCGTGCGCAGCGCGTGCGGAATCGCGATCAGGTTGAAGGCGTTGAGCCCACGCCCCTCGAACCATTCACTGAGCGTGGCGGTCTGCGGATCGGTCGGCACCGCGAACGGCACCTGGGTGATCACCACCGTGGTGCAGGCCTCACCGGGCAGGTCGAGGCCTTCGCCGAACGAATTCAGCCCGAACAGCACCGAGCCTTCGCCTGCCGCCACGCGGCGCAGATGCTCGTCGATCAGCCGGGTCTTGGACATCTCGCCCTGCACCAGCACCTGCTTGCGGCGCGCGGCCGACATCAGTCCGGCCACCTTCTCCATCTTCCAGCGCGAGGTGAACAGCACCATCGAGCCCTTGGCCCAGTCCAGTTCGGTGTCCAGGTAGCGCGCCACTTCGCGCGGGTGGCCTTCGCGGTCGTCCGGCGTGACCGGGAACTTCGGCACGATCAGCTCGGCCTGGTTGGGCAGGTCGAACGGCGACGACAGCGAGACCATCTCGGCCTCTTCGGGAATGCCGTTGTCGATCGCCAGCGACTGGAAATCGCCACCGCCGGTCAACGTCGCCGAGGTCATCACCACCGAATCCACTTCATCCCACAGCAGCTTGCGCAGCACGTGCGCGGCCGATACCGGCGAGCCGTGCAGCACCAGATCGCCGTCGCGGGTGGCGGTGACCCAGCGTGCCATCGGCGGTGCGCCGTCCTTGTCTTCGCGGCGCCACGCCTGCCACAGGTTGTACTGCTGCTCGATCATTTCCAGCGCCATGCCCAGGTTGCGCTGCAGGCGCTCGCGCGCGGCATCGTCCTGCTTGCCCTTGGCAACCTGCGCGGTGGCGGCATGCGCCCAGTTGTAGAGGCTGCGGGTATCGTCGGCCAGGGCCTCGATCGGCTCGCGCCAGGCCTCGGGCAGGCGCCCGTTGGCCGCGCGCCACATCGGCTCTTCGTCCGCCGGTGCCGGCATCCATACCCGTTCGATGTGGTCGCGGAACGCACGCAGCTGCTTGGCCACGTTGCTGGCGACGTCGATCGCTTCGTTGGGCAGCAGGTTGCCCAAGCGATCCTTGTCGACCGCGCGGTAGGCGCCGGCAATCAGGATCTGCAGGCGACCGGTGCGCTTGGCCATCTCGTCCAGCGCCAGGCTGGCCGCGCCCTGATCGATCGCCACGTTGCCGATGTGATGACCTTCGTCCAGCACCAGCAGCATGTCCGACGGCGGCGCGATCAACGGCTGGCCGTTGTCGCTGTCGCCGATCGACAGCGCTGACAGCAGCAGCGCGTGGTTGGTGACCACGATCTGCGCATCGCGCACCGTGTTGCGCGAACGCAGCACCGCGCACTGCGCCGAATAGGCACAGCGGCGCCCGGCACAGCCCGAGGCCGGCGTGGTGATGCGGCTGCGCAGGCCGGGACTGATGGTCTCCGGCGCGTTGTCGATGTCGCCATCCCAGCTGCCACCGGTGAAGGCATCGGTCAGGCGCTTGGCGATGTCCATCTCGATCGGCGCCAGCGGCCGGTCGAACAAGGGCGCGTCATCCTCAAACATGCCGCCCTGGGAGCCCTCGCCCTGCGCTTCGGCAGCGTTGCGCGTGCACAGGTAGCGGGTACGGCCCTTGGCCAGCGCGACGGTCGCTTCCAGGCCGGTGGCTTTCAGGAAATTCGGGATATCGCGCTCGACCAGCTGCGACTGCAGCGCCACGGTGCCGGTGCTGATCACCAGCTTCTTCTTGCTGGCCAGCGCGATCGGTACGCCTGCGGTGAGGTAGCCCAGGCTCTTGCCGACGCCGGTGGGCGCTTCGACCACGCCGACGCCACCGCTTTTCGACAGCGCACGCGACACCACGCCGATCATCTGGCTCTGCGAGCGACGGGTGGAGAAGCCGGGGGTATTGGCCTGCAGCGTCGTGTACGCCTTGCGGATCGCGTCCTTCAAGGTGTCATCAAGCGTGCGCGGAGCGGCGACGGTTTCGGTCACGCCGGGAAGTACCGTGGCTGGATCAGGCCGGTCATTGTCGCATGGCCGGCCGCGTTCACCGTCGCTGGCACTCTGAACGGGCCAGCGACGACGCCAGGCGGCGGTCACGGTCCGATGGGCGGACCACCCAAGGGCCAGATACGCCGGGCATGGCCCGGCGCTACCGGTCAGGATGCCGGGATCGTGCGGGTACGCAGCAGGCGCACCAGCGCCCACACCAGCAGCACCACGCCGATGGCCTCGACCATCGCCAGCGCGAAGTGCAGCACGCCAAGGATGGCACTCATGCCCGAGATGGCGTCGAAGTTGCCGCTGTTGATCAACCACATCGGCAGGATGCCGGCGGCCATGCTGCCGAGGCTGGACAGCAGCAACAGCACCAGGCCGACCAGGGCGCCGGTGCGGGTGGCATCGCGCGGTGCGCCGACCACCCAGACCAGGCCCACGCACAGTGCGATCAGCACCGGCAGGCGCACGCCCACGATGCTCAGCACCGTCACCATCAGGGTCGTGTTGTCCATCGATCAGTCCTCGCCGGCCAGCACGGCCGAGCCCTGCCGCAGCGTCTGGTAGACCTCGTCGGTCTGCGGACGCACACCGTGCCACTGCAGGAAGCTCTCGGCCGCCTGCTCGACCAGCATGCCCAGGCCATCCACAGTATTGCGGCAGTTCGCTGCGCGCGCCCAGGCCAGGAAGGCGATGGCGGCCTCGCCGTAGTTCAGGTCGACGGCGGTGGTCATCGAGTTGACCAGCGACAACGGCAGCTTGAACTCGACGTCGCGGTCGCGGCCGGCCGAGGTGGCATTGACGATCAGTTCGAAGTCGCCCAGCTCGCGCAGGTCTTCCCAGTAGCGGCTGATCGCGCGGCCCGGTTCGCCCATCGCGTCGATCAGTTCATCGGCGCGTTCCGGCGTGCGGTTGACCACCACCAGCTCGGTGATGCCGGCATCAAGGAAGGCCGGAGCGACGCTGCGCGCGGAGCCGCCGGCACCGATCAGCAGCATGCGGCGGCCACGCAGGTCCAGGCCATGGCGGTCGGTCAGGTCACGCACCAGGCCGATGCCGTCGGTGGTGTCGCCATGCCAGCGGTCGCCCTTGCGCAGCAGCGTGTTGACCGAGCCGGCGCGGCGCGCACGTGCAGTCAGCGTGGTGCACACCGAGAACGCGGCTTCCTTGTGCGGCGAGGTGACGTTGGCACCGACACCGCCGTCGGCGGCGAAGGCTTCCAGGCCGGCCAGGAACGCATCCGGGGCCAGGTCGATCGCGCGGTAATCCACCGCGATGCCTTCCTGGCGACCGAACGTCGCGTGGATCTGCGGCGACTTCGAGTGGGCAACGGGGTGTCCGAAGACGGCGTAACGGTCGGTCATGGAATCCTCAAGCTGGCTAGACTGATGCTCTTTCGTGCACGGACCCGGATGATGCGCATCACCCCGCCCCTGCTGGTGCTTGCCGCCAGTCTACTCTCTGCCCCCGTGGCGATGGCGTTGAACGAGTACGGCATCGAAGGCATGGGCGTGGTCTCGACCCGTGCCGACGAGGGCCGCGCCACGATCAGCGCCGATGGCCAGCGCATCGTCTTCGCCCGCCGTGGCGAGGCCGGTTGGGGGCTGTGGGAGGCGCGCGTGGTCGACGGCCGCTGGCAGCAGGCGCAGGCACTGCCGGTAGGCGTGGCCGGTGAGGCCCGTGATCCCTACTTCAGCCGTGACGGCCGCTGGCTGCTGTTCACGGCCGGCGGCGAGGGCAAGCTGGCGCTGTATCGGGCCGCGCTGGCTGCCGATGGCCGGCTGGGCAGCGCGCAGGCCCTGGCCGGTGATGGCGGGCGCCGGGAAGAGCGCGGGCCGGCTCTGAGCATGGACGGCCAGCGGCTGTTGTTTGCTCGGCAGCAGGGCGGTGGCGCGGGCTGGGACCTGTTCGTGACCACGTTGGATGCCCAGGGCAGGCGTGGCCCTGCAACGGCGTTGACCGCGTTGAACAGCGCCGATGACGAGACCGATGGCGATTGGCTGGGCCATGACGGCGCGGTGGTGTTCAGCCGCGGCAGCGGCAGCACCGCGCAGGTGTGGAGCAGCGGCTGTGCGTGGACCGGTGCGCCGCTGCAGCCATTGGGGCTGTCGTTCAACCAGGCCGGCGGCTGGACCGGCGCGCCGGTGATCGACAACGCCAAGCCCGGCGAGATGATGGTCGCCAGCAGTGCGGCGAAGGCACCGCGTGCCGGTGGCGTGGACGTGTACCGGTTGGCCGTGCCGAAGGTGGCGGCGGTTGCGGGGTGCGTGCCGGGCGCACGTTGACGGCAAACGCCAACCAAGGTTGGCGGCTACCAGGGCGATGGAGGCGCCAGGTGCGTGCGGTAGATCCACGCCGTGCGTGAATGGCCGCTTGGTAGATGCCAACCTTGGTTGGCATGCGGGAAAGTGCCAACCAAGGTTGGCACCCACCCGTCAGCGCGACAACACCTTGGCGCGCTGCTGCTCGTACTCGATCTCGCTCAGCTGGCCATTGTCCTTGCGCTGGTTCAACGCGGCCAGTTCGGCCTGCACGCTGTCCGGCAGGGCCTGCTCACGGGCGACATGGCGGGCGGCGGAGAGCTGCTCCGGCGGGCGCTTGCCGGCCCGCCAGGCAGCGATGAAGACACCGACGATGATGGCGCCGAACACCAGCGTACCGATGCCCCAGATCAGCCATTGCATCCATCCCAGTTCGGGTCCCATCGCGTAATCCTCCGTCTATCGTGGCGCTATTGTCAGCGCTCGCGCAGCCATCGCGCCACCTGCGGCGCGAAATAGGTCAGCACGCCATCGGCGCCGGCCCGCTTGAAGCCCAGCAGTGACTCCAGCACGCAGGCGCGTTCGTCCAGCCAGCCATTGGCGAAAGCCGCCTTCATCATCGCGTACTCGCCACTCACCTGGTAGGCGAAGGTCGGCACGCCGAATTTTTCCTTCACCCGGCGCACCAGGTCCAGGTACGGCATGCCCGGCTTGACCATCACCATGTCGGCGCCCTCTTCCAGGTCCAGCGCGATCTCGCGCAGGGCCTCGTCGCCGTTGGCAGGGTCCATCTGGTAGGTCTTCTTGTCGGCCTTGCCGAGGCTGGCGGCGCTGCCCACCGCATCACGGAACGGACCGTAGAACGCCGAGGCGTACTTGGCCGAGTAGGCCATGATGCGCACGTTGATGTGGTTGTCGGCATCCAGCGCACGACGGATCGCGCCGATGCGGCCGTCCATCATGTCCGACGGCGAGACGATGTCCACACCGGCCTCGGCGTGCGATACCGACTGCTTGACCAGCGCCTCGACGGTGATGTCGTTCAGCACATAGCCCTTGTCGTCGATGATGCCGTCCTGGCCGTGGGTGGTGTACGGGTCCAGCGCCACGTCGGTCATCACCCCCAGTTCCGGGAAGCGCGACTTCAGCGCACGGATCGCACGCTGCGCCAGGCCGTCCTCGGCCCACGCCGCCGACGCGTCCAGCGACTTCAGCGACGGGTCGATCACCGGGAACAGGTCGATCACCGGAATGCCCAGCTCCAGCGCCTCTTCGGCCACCTTCAGCAGTTCTTCGATCGACAGCCGCTCCACGCCCGGCATC
This sequence comes from Stenotrophomonas mexicanensis, assembly GCF_032911605.1. Lineage (NCBI taxonomy): Bacteria > Pseudomonadati > Pseudomonadota > Gammaproteobacteria > Lysobacterales > Lysobacteraceae > Stenotrophomonas > Stenotrophomonas mexicanensis. Next base: position 2,149 of record NZ_JAWJTG010000005.1, on the reverse strand, counting down.
GACGGCACCGCGGTGCGGCCAGCCAGTTCGTGCACGAACACCGGGTAGATCAGGTCGTCGGTGGTCAGCGTGTTCTCACGCATCAGGCGGCGCGAGAACTCGTCATGGCGCATGCGGCGCGGTCGGTAAAGCGGGTGGGACATGGCAGGCTCCGAGGAGTGGCTATTGCAACAGGTAGCCCTGCGGCAGCAGGGGTTCGGGCAATGGGCGTTCGCCGAGCGCGTCGAGCTGGTCGATCTCGATCGTGCGCACCAGCGCGTCCAGCGGCAGGTCGTTCGGCTCCAGGCCGAACGGGTCTTCCATTTCTTCGCCCAGCTGGTCCAGGCCGAAGAAGGCATAGGCCAGCACCGCCGACAGCACCGGCGTGCCCCAGCCCAGCGAACTGGCCAGGCCGAACGGCAGCAGCACGCAGAACATCCACGCGCAGCGGTGCAGCAGCAGGGTGTAGGCGAACGGCAGCGGTGTGGTGAGGATGCGCTCGCAGCCGGCCTGGATCGACGACATCGCATGCAGGCGCTCTTCCAGCTGGGTGTAGAGGATCGGGTCGAGGTCACCGGCGCGCAGGGCCTGCGCCAGTTCCGCAGCGATCATCGAGAGCAGCGCGTCGGGCACGTTCTCGCGCTGCCCGAGTTGTTCGCGCTGGCGCTTGTCCAGCCACGGCAGGGCCATCAGCGCCACGATGCGCCCGCGCAGGCGACCGGCCAGTGCATGAGCGAAGGCGGTGGTGAGGTAGGCGATGCGGCGGCGGCGGCCGGTGTCATCGGCCAGCAGCAGGTTCACCTGGCGGGCCAGCGAGCGCGATTCGTAGACCAGCTGGCCCCACAGCTTGCGGCCTTCCCACCAGCGCTCGTAGCAGGCGCTGTTGCGGAAGCTGAGGAAGATCGACAGGACCAGGCCGAGCAGGGTGAACGGCGTGACGGAAACGCGTTCGATGCCGGTGGGCGGCGCCAGTTCCACCACCGCAGCCACGGCAATGGACAGGATCAGGATGGCCAGCACCTTGGGCGCGATCGCTTTGACGATCGAACCGCGCAGGATGTAAAGCAGTTGCCAGCCGTGGGGACGGGGTCGGATGATCATGAGGCAGCCGCGCCGGGCGCGGATTCACAGGCACGCGGGGGGCTCGCGCAGCCATTCATTGTACGCCCCTGCCCGGCCATGGACCGTGCGCCTGCGACGCCCTGTCGCACCCGGGTGTGGGCTCAGATCACGCCGCCCCCCAGGCCGAGGCGGAGGATGCCCACCACCACCACGATGCCGTTCAGGACCAGGCCGGCCCAGGCCCGGCCACGCTTGCTCGGGTGGGTGAACAGGATGCCGAGCGCGGCGATGACCGCGCCCACCGCAGCGAACGGGATCAGGAACCAGTTGCCCCAGCCCAGCAGTGGAATCAGCGCCAGGATCATCCACAACAGCGCCAGTACGCCCCACAACAGACTGATCACACCCATGCCGCTCTCCCGCAGTTGGTTCCTGCCCCAACCATAGACGTTCCCGCTGCCGCCGCCTACTGCCATTGGCGGGGCTGTCACCCCCGCCGTGCTAGCGTGCTGCCGTGCGTGCCCTGGCCCGGGTGTTGGCGCCGATTCAGAGTGGCCCGCCGATGATCGCAACCAGTCCTACAGGGGTCGTGCCATGAACATCCGTTGGGCCGCGTTGGCGGCCATCCTGCTGGTCGCCGCTGGCTGTGCCAGTACCTCCAAGGTGATGCTGGGCCGCGCCCGCGCACCGATCGATCCGGCGCTGGTGCAGATCTATTCGACGCCACCGGCCGGTTCACAGGAAATCGCCCAGCTGGAATCGGCGTCCGCCGTCGGCTTCGGCACCCAGGGCCAGACTGATGCCGCCGTGGCACGCCTGAAGCGTGAGGCCGCCGCGCTCGGCGCCAATGGCGTGGTGTTGATGGGCGTGGGCAGCAGTGGCTCGCCGGTGGGCATGTCGGTCGGCGCCGGCACGTTCGGCTCGCACGTCGGTGGCGGCGTCGGCATCGGTATTCCGACCACGCAGAAGCGCGCCGCCGGCGTCGCGATCTGGGTGCCGAATCCGGCACCGCCCGCGCGGTTGCCGACACAAGTGATTACGCCGCAACCGCAGCGGTGACCCGAGAGGGTCACCGCCGGTAGTGCCGGCCGCTGGCCGGCAACCTCAT